>NZ_NAAD01000003.1 GCF_002093115.1 Geothermobacter hydrogeniphilus
TGCGCGGCACCTGGATGGGTAATCCCTACAAGGAGGACGGCGCCCCGCAGTCCGGAACCAATTATCCGAACAACAACAACTGGGGTCGGGTGCCACGTGCCTCGACCACCACGACCACCATGGGCGGCTACTGGATCGACCAGAACAGCGGCAACCCGACCGCCGGTTGGACGCTTTCCTCATCGGCCGGCCTTTGTACCCTCTGTCACGGTACAAATGTTGACAGCATGGACAAGAAGACCGGTGAAGGACTCTGGGTCGGCACCAATGGCCACAGCAACGCCGTGATCGGCGGCAGCGGCTCCGCCAAAGCCAATATCTTCGATGCTCGTGGCGGAACGGGCGGTAGGACCAATAATCCTTATCAGCATTTCAACGGTTTCTCCGACCCGGCTGACAACGGAAAATATGGGTTCCGGACCCCGAACAGTAGAGGCTGGCGGTACAGTCCATTGTTGACCGATGGCGCCAGTACCCGGCCGCGCAAATACAACAGTGATGAGTGGGGGGTTGATGAGAGTGGAGCGACGACCCAGACGCAGTACCACAAGTTCAGTTGTTCCAAGTGTCACAATCCGCACGCCAGCCGTCTGCCGAAACTGATGCAGACCAACTGTCTCGATACCAAGCACAACACCTGGGATAATGGTTTCCAGGTCAACGGCAGCGGCGGCAGCAACAACAACGGCCGATCCATTTCCAACTGGACCAGTGCCCAGAACTGCCATCGTCTCGGCGGCAACGATCCCAGCGACACTCGTGATTCGGCCGGGGTTGGCAACGGTTGGAACAAGGTCACTCCCTGGTAGTGGAGGAGAGATTCCTATGAAGGTCTATAGTCATCCGAGGGTAGTGGGGAACGGTAACGTTCATCCCTGCTGAGCGGTAATCGAGTGAAAAGGCCGGGGCGTTTGTCCCGGCCTTTTCATTTTTTCAGCCCGGCGAGATTGTGTTATCGTAACGCGCAGATGCGTTCTCGGAGGGCTGGCTTGTTCAGGGCTTGGATGAAAAATATTGCAGCGCTGCTGGTGGGGATTGTCCTCCTGGTATTGCTGGAGTCGCTGCTTGCTCTGCTGGGGGTGCCATCCCTCAGCCAGGAGGATCCGTTTGTTGGTTTTGCCGGTAAAAGCCCCCTGTTTGTGCGTGATGATAATGTCGAAAACCTCTTTCATCTCAACCCTGACAAGGCGGCTTATTTCAACCAGCAGCAGTTTGAAATGCCCAAAAAGAAAGGAGCTTTTCGAATACTGGTTATGGGAGGATCGACAACTTATGGTCGTCCCTATCTCGGAAAGACCGCGTTCGGTGCCTGGCTGGAAAAATTGCTGGAGCGTTACGTGCCGGGGCTTGACGTCGAAGTTATCAATGCCGGGGGTATCTCCTATGCCAGTTATCGGTTAAAGCGCCTGCTTCCGGAATTGCTGAATTACGACCCCGACCTGGTCGTCATTTACGCCGGTCATAACGAATTTCTTGAAAAGCGAACCTTTGATCCCCTGATCCGGGAGCCGGAGGGGAAAAGGCGCCTGCGCGGTATTCTTCACCACTCACGGCTTTATTCGGAACTTTACCGAACCATTACGAAACTTCGCCATCACAAGGGGGGGGGTGGACGAACAGTTCTCGGAGAAGATGTGGAGGCGGTCCTTGAACAGGTCGGCGGTCCGGAACTTTACCACCGGGATTCCCGGTTCAGGGAAGGGGTCATTCGTCAGTACCGCTTTACTCTCGGAGACATGGCCCGGATGATCAATCGGCGGAAGGTGCCGCTTATTCTCTGCACGCTGCCGGTTAACCTTTCCGGGGTTTCACCCTTCAAATCCGAACATCGCGCAGGTCTGAGAAAAGAGGAATGGCAACAGTGGCAGGCTGCTTTTGAGGATGGAGAGCAAAAGTTCCTTGCGGGAGATTTGACCGGTGCCCTGAACAGCTATCGGCAAGCTGAGCGTATTGATGACCAATTTGCTGAGTTGTCATACCGTATCGGCAAGATCTATCTACGCCGGAAGCGGTTCCAGAAGGCCTACGAGGAGTTCGACCGGGCGCGTCAGAATGATATTGTACCCTTGCGTGCCCTGGATGAATTCAATGTCATTATTCGACAGTTAGCCGGGGACCGAAAGATTCCTCTGGCTGATATCGAGACGTTTTTCCGGAGGATTTCCCCCGGCGGAATCCCGGGGAACAATCTCTTTGCGGATCATGTGCATCCGACCCTTGAGGGCCAGCAGATTTTGGCCTGGGTTGTTCTTAATGCTGCGACAGATGCCGGCCTGGTACCACTTTCCGCTGAACAATGGCAGGGGAGCATGGTTGACGCGAGAGCTTATCTTTCTTCTGAACTGGCAAAGATTCCAGAACGCTATCGGGCTCGCGGGCTTTGGGGGGTGGGGCGGCTTTATTACTGGGCCGGGAAATATCCAGAAGCGGAAAGGGTGTTGAAACTGGCATGGAAAACGGTACGGGATGAAGCGGAAATTCCCAAGCAGCTTGGTAGCCTGGCTCTTTGGCGGGGGGCGGGTCTCGAGGCCATGCAATATTTCGTTCAGGCGGAACAGCTTGATTCCGGCGACCCCTGGATCAGGTTCGGCAGGGTTCAGGCGTTGCTGATGCAGGAGAGTGGGCGGAAAGCCCTGGCTCTTCTGGATGAAACAACCTGGCCGGACGGCATGAAAATGCGTCTGGATGTTGCCCGCTGCAGGGCCCTTTTTCAAACCGGACAGGATCGGGCGGCGAAAGCGTTGCTGAACAAGCTGCAACAGGTCGAGACGGACGTTCCGGCTTTGGAGAAGGAACTTGCCGATCTCTATGTACTGGCCGGTCGGAAACAGGAGGCAAGGATGCATTATCTCAAGGCTTTGCGCCTTGAACATCATCCGGCGCCGGATGCAGAACTTGAGCAGTGGTGGAACGATGTTGGCATTCATCAGTTGAAGAAGAATGGCAACCCATGAATATCCTGGGACTTTCAGCCTATTACCACGACAGCGCCGCCTGCCTGGTCCGGGATGGAAGGATCGTTGCTGCCGCCCAGGAAGAGCGGTTCAGCCGAAAAAAGCACGATGCGGGTTTTCCGCTGCAGTCGTTGACCTGGTGTCTGGAGCAGGCACGCCTTTCCAGTGACGATCTGGATGCGGTCGTCTTTTACGAAAAGCCGTTTTTGCGGTTTGAAAGGTTGCTTGAAACTTACCTGGCGTTTGCTCCGCGTGGCCTGAAGCAGTTCCTGACCGCTCTGCCGGTCTGGATGAAGGAAAAAATCTGGATCAAGGAAGCTATCCGTAAGCATCTCGATTACCAGGGGCCGATCTATTTCCCCGAGCATCACCAGTCACATGCCGCCTCGGCATTTTTTCCATCCCCCTTTGAGGAATCAGCTGTTTTGACCCTGGACGGAGTGGGTGAGTGGAGCACCGTCAGTTTCGGTCGCGGTTGCGGGAACCGGCTTGATCTGCTGGGAGAGATTCGTTTTCCCCATTCCCTGGGGCTGCTCTATTCCGCCTTTACCTATTATATGGGATTCAAGGTCAACTCGGGAGAATACAAAGTCATGGGGTTGGCACCTTATGGCGAACCGCGCTACGTCCAACGCATTCGTGATGAAATCATTGATCTGAAAGAGGATGGTTCTTTCCGGCTTAATATGGATTATTTCAACTTTGCCACCGGATTGACCATGACCAACGAGCGTTTTCACAAGCTGTTTGAAGGTCCGCCGCGCAAACCTGAATCAGAATTGACCACGCGGGACATGGACCTGGCCCGTTCCATCCAGGTGGTGACCGAGGAGGCGGTCTTGCGGATGGGACACCATGTTCATCAAGAGACCGGTTCGCCTCATTTATGCATGGCCGGTGGAGTTGCCTTGAATTGTGTCGCCAATGGTCGACTGTTACGTGAAGGCCCGTTTGAAAAGATATGGGTTCAACCTGCATCAGGTGATGCCGGGGCGGCGGTTGGGGCGGCACTGTTCGGTTGGTATGTGGCCCATGACAAAGAGCGGAAAGTGCAGGGAGGTCTGGACTCCATGTCCGGCAGTTATCTCGGGCCGGATTATTCGGAGGAAGCTATTGGCACGATTCTCGACAAGTATCAGGCACCGCGGCAGCGCCTTGAGGAAGCGTCGCTGTTGAAGCGGACTGCCGAATTGCTTGCCTCAGGCCATGTGGTCGGCTGGTTTCAGGGACGGATGGAGTTCGGCCCTCGCGCGCTTGGGAACCGATCGATTCTGGCCGATGCCAGATCTCCGGAAATGCAGACCCGGGTCAATCTCAAGATTAAGTTCCGGGAAGGGTTCCGGCCCTTTGCGCCGGCCATTCGGGAAGAACGGGTGAGGGACTATTTCGACCACGACGCAGAAAGTCCTTATATGCTGTTGACTGCACAAGTCAAAGCGGAGAAACTGCGTCGATTGACCGAAGAAGAATCGCAGATGTCGGGGTTCGCCCGGCTCAGAGTGGCGAGATCCGAGATCCCGGCGGTGACCCATGTGGACAATTCCGCCCGCCTGCAGACGGTTTCGGCCGTCATGAACCCCCTGTTTCATAATCTGTTGCTGGAATTTGAACGTTTGACCGGCTGCCCGGTCTTGATCAATACCTCCTTTAATGTTCGGGGTGAACCGATCGTTTGTACCCCCGAGGACGCTTATCGCTGTTTCATGGGGACCGGCATGGACTATCTGGTTGTCGGCCCATTTCTGCTGGATAAGAGGCTGCAGCCTGAATGGCAAGGTCCAAGTGGCGCGAAGGAACTCGATTGACGGGAGCCGGGATGGAGAGGAAGAGCATAGCAGACAGTCGACTGCGCTGGTTCGGTCTCGGTCTTGGGGGCTTGTTGTTCTTTGCGGCCGGGGTCGGTCCGGGATATTTCACCTGGTTCGGAAACGTCCTCTGCCTGGCCGCGGCAGCGGGTTTGCTGTGTGCCTGGCTGGCCCCTTCACGGCTCATGTTGATCTACGGACCGTGGATGAAGCTGGCTGCTGTCGTTGGTGGAGTCATGACCCGGCTGGTGCTGGTCGTGGTTTTCGTGCTGGTTGTTTTTCCCACCGGCCTGATCGCCCGGTTGTCCGGAAAATGTTTTCTTGAAAAACGCCCGGATCCGGATGCCGTCAGTTATTGGCAACTTAGGGATACAAACGCTCCGGTTGAAAAAAATTGGGAAAGGCAATTCTGATTCTGGCGGGTTGCCGGATCTCTCCGGTATGGTGCGATGAAGCAACGATGGTATGGAAAATTGCTGCTGGTTCTTTTCGGGGTGATGCTGCTGGCAGCGGGGGAAGGCTTGTTGCGCCTGGTCTGGACTCCCTCGGGAACCGGGGCGGATGATCTTGCCTGGACCCGCATTGATCCTTTTATTGTTGCCGGTGATGTTGTTGAAACTCGCCGGGAGTTTCTGGGGGCTCTGCGTCTGCAGCGGTTCCCGCGGCACAAGGAAACGGGAACCTTTCGGATTTTCTGCATCGGTGGTTCAACGACCTTCGGTTATCCGTATCCTGCTGAAGCTGCCTGGCCGTCGAGACTTGCCGAAGGGTTGAAGAAACTTTATCCCCGTCGAAAATTCGAAGTGATCAACCTTGGCGGCACCGCCTACGGGAGTTCTCGGGCTTTGGGTATCCTGCGGTCTTTGCCGGATTATGCTCCCGATCTGGTCATTGTCTGTGTCGGGGATGCGGAATTTGTCGAGGATTCCTACCGAACCTCGATCAAAAACAGCCGTCGGGGATGGAGACTGCTGCGCAGCCTGCGATTGGCGCAATTGATGAGGCATCTGTTGCCCAGGCCGTCAAGCAGAGAGATCATCGATGTTGTCGACAACCTTGGGGGGGTGGTTTTCTCCCCGGTTATCGACGGCACGGTTTACAGCCCCGATGCGGAAACCCGACGGGAAGTTGTCGCCCGTTTCAACAAGAATCTTGCACAGATGACTACCTTCGCCCGGCAGGCAGGAATTCGACTCATGTTCTGTACCCTGCCGGCCAACCTTGCTGACTGGCCGCCGGCTGAAAATGGCAAACAGCCGAATGCCCTGCTTGCGGATGCCCGGGTGGCCATGCGGGATGGTCGGCCGGACGAGGCATTGAATATCCTCTCCCGTCTGGAACCGGAGATGCGGGATGATGCCCGGTTCTGTTTCGATTACGGTCAGGTGCTTCGGAGTTTCGGCCGTCTTGACCAGGCCCGGTTCTATCTGCGCCGGGCGGTGGATCTTGATCCTGTCCCGGTGCGGGCGACATCACGAACGAATAATGAAATCAGGGATCTGGCGAAAGCCAACGGCTTGCCGTTGGCGGACCTCGAAGGAGAGCTGAACCGCAGATCCTCCCTGGGGCTGGCCGGTAACCGGATGATTCTCGATTATGCCCATCCGACCCAGCGGGGGCATGCGGCGATTGCCTGGACGGTCTGGAAGACGCTTGCGGCATCTTTTCCGGAATGGCCGGAAGCGGATCAGCGTCGGATCTTAAGGTGGCGAAAGGAGCTTGATGATCTGGATGAAGGAGCCGTGGAGATGGACGCCCACCTGGCGTTTACCTGGGGAAAGATCTATCTGCGGCAGGGGGCTTTGAGCCGTGCCGCTGAGATGTTGCAGCTCGCGCTGAAAAAAGGTTATCCGGGGCCTTACGCGGCGGCCGAACTTGCCAGGGTGCGCTATCGTCAGGGCCGTGAGGCCGAGGCCCTTGAACTCCTGCGACGGGTGTTCGGGAAATATCCGGATTACCATGAAGCAGATCCGTTTATGGCCCTGCTGCTGGAGCATGCAGGCAAGAATGAACAGGCTGTCCAATGGTATCGTCGTGCGCTTGACAATGGACCGCCGCGAAAAGATATCTATGCATCTCTGATAGATCTTCTGTTGCGGCTGAAGAAGTTTGACGAAGTCCTGCGAGTGGCAGACGAAGCGCTTCGGAATTTTCCTGCCGATTGTGATCTGGCATCCCTGCGGGGGCGTGCTCTGGAAGGTGCGGGGCAATTGCAGGAGGCCGCCGATCTCTATCAGGGGCTCTTGAGTGAGGCCCCGGGCTGCCAACCCGCTCGGGAAAACCTGGGGCTGGTCCAGATGCGACAAGGACAATGGAAACAGGCTGAAAAGACGTTTGTCGCAGCCCTGGCCGGTCGCAATCCCTGGTCGACCCATTATCTGAACCTGGGTGTGGTCTATTATCGCGGGCTCGGAAAGCGGGCAGAGGCAGTTCGGCAGTTCGGCCGTTATCTTTGTCGGGAGCCGCGCGGAGTGCACAATGTACCCGCCGAGTTGCGGAATGAGGCGGTCGCGGAGGAAAAGGATTGCAGTCATGTCCGCTGACCGTCAGCCCTTGCGCGTCATTGTTCCGGCAATTTTGTTCGGTATCCTGGTTTTCTGGGGGGCAGGGGAGGTTGGCATCCGTCTGCTGACGATCTGGCGGCCGCAATATGATGTCGAAATGTGGAAATATGCCGAGCGGGTCAAGGTCGTCAGTAATCATCCGGGGATGAGATTCGAGCATCGTCCCGGAGTCTGCGAAATCCTCATGGGGGTCGAGGTCTGTACCAACAGTGATGGGCTGAGAGACCGGGAGCATTCTCCTGAACCGGATTCAGCTCACTTGCGGATAGCGATCCTGGGAGATTCCATCACCTTCGGCTGGGGAGTGCCGCAACGGGATGCCTATCCTGCGCTGCTGGAGAAAACTCTTGCCGGGGTTAAGCCCGGACTTCAGATTGAAACACTGAATTTCGGGGTCGGCAATTACAACTCGGTCGATGAACTGGCCATGTTGAAGAATCATGCCCTGGACTACCGTCCGGATATGGTGCTGGTGGGTGTTTTCCTCAATGATGCCGAACCTTCCAGAGCTCTGGAATTCCACCCGCTGCTAAAGCAGTCGGCCTTTGCCGTCTGGTTGTGGGGACGGCTTGATGCCCTGCAGCGCAGACTGGGGTTGCGGAAGGATTTTGATCACTATTATGAAGATCTCTTTCAGGCGGATTCGTCCGGTTTCAAAGAGATGCAGTCGGCATTGCGGGAGATGATCAGCCTTTGCCGCCGCAGGGGTATTCCAATTGTTTTTGTCATGCTTCCGGAACTTCATGATCTGGCCAGAGATGAATTTGCGGACATCCGTCTGCGGTTGCGGCGGCTGATTGATGCTGCGGGTGCTGAATTCATAGATCTGCGCCCGGCTTTGCCGCAATCGGGGGGACGGGAATTCTGGGTCAGCGCGGAGGACCCCCATCCGAACATCCTTGCTCATCGCCTCTATGCAGATGAACTTGCGCGCCGGTTGCCTGAAACGTTATCATGGCAGGAGGCGGTGACTTTCATGGAACAGCGCAGGGGGACCGGATCTAATGAAAAATGAGATTATTCGGGAAATCATCCAGTTTATCTTCAGCAACAAGAAATGGTGGCTGGGGACAATTCTGGTTCTCCTGGTTGCCCTGGGGGGGCTGCTGGTGCTGACGGAAGGGTCTGCTCTGGCGCCCTTTATCTATGCCCTCTTTTAGCCTCCAGCCTGAATCCGTGAGTTCTTGTTGGATGGAAAGTGCAAGCGCTTGGTCCGAACGAGATTTTCAAAAATCTGAAGCGCACCCATAGGTTCGCTGGTGATTTCAGGTCCAGAGCAAAGAGAGCGTGACAGGCTGTGACCCTCTCTGTCGGCAAGGGGTTAGGATGATGCGCGGGTTCGAGACTTTAAGAGAATTGTCCCGGTTTTTGCTGGAACGGAAAAAATTCGTCCTTGCTCCGTTGGTGCTGGCGCTGGTGCTGATGTCTGCCCTGATTCTTCTTGCCGAAATTCCCGTACTGACACCCTTCATCTACGCGTTATTTTGACAGGCCCTTGGTGGTGGGATTTCTCTCTCCAGGGGGCTTCCGGGGTGTTTCACTGACTTGCGAGATCAGGTTTTTCAGGCGGGTCGGCATATCCGGATAATAGACTTCAGACCAGGTTTTCGTCTGCAGATCGCGGTAGATTGCAAGTGCACCTGCCGCGTGTCCGGCCCTCTTCCACGCGGCGGCTGTTTCAAGATCAATGTAGTGGTTGTCGGGGAAAATCAGTTTGGCCTTCTGCAGCATCTCAATCGCCTTGTCCGGCCGCCCCGCAGTTTCGGCATCGCGGGCCAGGGAAAGATATTCATAGCCGAAGCCGGGGTCAAGTTCAACCGCCCTGGCGAGTGTTTTCAGTGCGGTATCGCCCTCTTTGGCGCTTCGTTCAAAGCGGTACAGATCGTAGAGCAGGGCAGGGTCGTCGGGAAAATCGAGTACGGTCTTTTTCAGCCGGTCGAGGGCCTTGTCATTGATCATGAAGGTTGCCAGGTAAAGAGCTTTTTTTCGTGTTTCCCGTAGCCGTCGCCTTGCCGCGGACAGGCCTTCTGCGTTGAGTGATGCCTGGATGTCCTTGCCGAGGAATCTCAGGTTCATCTCAACCATGCCTTCCTCTTCCGTTGAGTAGGAAAGAGTGGTCATGGACGGTTTCGGAAGAGCCTTGACCAGCTGTTTCAACGTCGATTCCAGCAGGTCGTAAATGGGAGTTTTGACCTCGTTTTTATAGAGGGCCTGGAAATAGCTCAGGTCAAAATGAACGATCAGGTTTTCATGGAATTTTTCTGTTAGGGAAAGGTCCATGATTGTTGTCATCATGAGTTGATGCCCCCGGAGAGGGGATAGAATCATGTGCTTCCGTTTTGTCAGCAGTTCCCTTTCTTCCGCAGTCAGGATTCCGCTTTCGACCAGTCGATCGCCCAGTCGGTTCAGATCGAAGTCCGCAATGGGGATTCGGCTTGGAATGACCCAGAGGACGTCGGAGACCAGTCCACACTGCAGTGCGGCGCTGATTGCCTGCGAGGGCAACAGTATGGGACCGGGTCGGAAGTACCTGGCTTTTTTCTCGAAATCTTCCGCGCGCCCGTTTTTGACGAGGGACTGGACTTTCTCTCTTAATTGCTTCGGGATGGGTTGCAGGAAAGGTACATTGCTCAGAACCACCATGGTGGCCGGTTCCGGAAGTGTTCGCCACTTCACCAGGGCGTCGGTCGACAACTCAAACAGGTTGACTGCTGCACCTTGTGGTTTCCCGCCCCCGGGGGTTCCATAACAGGCGGAGCTCAGGGCTAAAAGCAAACTTGCGATGCCAAAAATGGATAGTTTTGAGCGCATATGGGACCTTTATTTTATCTTTGTTGGTGGATCAGGTAATGTGGAATTGTGTGGGAGGACAAAGTGACCACTGATGGCCCTTTACCGAAGTCCATCATCTGTTTTTATCGGTTGCCGGATGGTCACGGGGCGGTTGGCGGTTTTGAATCTGTTCAAGAGCCTTTGCGTAATAGATCTTTGACCAGGGCATTGACTTTAATCGTTGCAGCAGACCAGTCATTGGCTGCCGGCGATTGATCTGTTCAAGGATCTCCATCTGCCGCAACAGCGGAGCGGGGCTTTCCGGATGGGTCGCTGCCGCCAGTGAAAGCATCTGCAATGCGGCGTCGGGACGTTTCTTCTCCATCGCGGTGTCGGCCAGGGTGAAATATTCCAGACCGTAGCCGGGGTCGAGGCGAACTGCTTCGGCGAGTCGTTGCAGGGCTGCGTTGCCGTTTTTAAAGCGTCGCTGGACCTGGTAGAGGCCGTAGAGAACATCGGGGTTGTCCGGTTCGAGACGATCCATCTCATTGAAGATCTTCAGCATCTCTTCTTTTTTGAAAAAATTCTCCAGGTAGAGTGCCCGGGCGCGCAGATCCCAGGTGCGGGGCAGGGGGTCATCCAGCATTGCCGGATGTTCAAGGATCTGTTTCAGGTCCCGCCCGAGAAAACGGATGCCGAGCGGCACATGGCCGGAGAGGTTGCCGAACGAGATACTGACAGTGTTGACCGCCCACCGCTGTTGCTTCCAGCGTTTCAGATCCTCTCCGAGCAGGCTGTAGACCGGGGTCCTGATCTCGTTACGATAGCGGACAGAGAAAAAACTCAGGTCGATGTGAACCGCCAGCGGCCCTGTCAGGTCCGGGAGGTTGTTTGAACCATAAATGTCCAACGGGATCCCGCGCACGCTGCCGGTAAAATGCCCGGCGACTTTTTTCAACCGGTTCGCTTCGGTTTTATCCAGGACACCATGGTTGAGCAACTGTTCGCGAATTTTTTCCACCGTCGGCAGCGGAGCCTTTTCGTCCAGAGGGAGAACCCATATCAGGCGGGAAAACATTCCTGCCTCCAGGGCGGCGGAGACTCCCATACCGGGCAGCAGCAGCGGGTCGCTGGTCGGCAGGACCGCCCGACGACGAAAGTTCCCGGCGTCGGCATTGAGAACCAGGTTCAGGGCATCCTTTTTCACCGTCTCGGGAATCGGCAGCAGGAAGGGGTCGTTGGAAAACAGCAGCAGGGTCGGATTGTCATCTGCCCGTTTGCGCCAGGCGAGCAGGGCTTCCGTGTCGGTCTCGACCAGGGTGGTGGCGACCGGGGTGTTCAGCAGAATGGATGGTTTTGCGGGGTCGCCGGTCGCTGGTGCCGCACCTGCGGTTGATGAAAGCAGCAGCAGGATGGGCAGCAGCAGGCTGAGGAGGGTGGTCATGAATGATCCTTTCCGGGGGTGTCAATGGCCTGTCGAGTTTCTGCCTTGATGGAGTACGCGAGGATGAAAAGCTGTCCCGCTGACTCGCTTCTGCCTATTGTAAATGAGCCTGACGGTCGATACCAGTGGAAGTTGATATCGGTCCGCTCCGCTGGTTTGACAGGCGTGGATTTTGCAGTTACTCTGAATTGAGCAGGGACTGGACAATGGCTGGAGCGGTTATCCGGTATGTGTCGGTTGCCCTGCTTCTTGGACGTTTTTCTTTTTAATTTTAAATGGTTGTCTGGTATCTGTGCGGATGCCTCCCATACGGAAATGGTCGCGTAATCCCTTTCAGGGTTCTTCATGAAGACGGACCTGTCGGTGAAAAGGAGAGGAAGCATGTGTAAAAAGACGTTGTGTATGCTGCTGGCTTCGGTCATGGTGCTGTTCGGCGCCGGGCTGAGCATGGCCCAGGAGTTTTCGGACATCTCCGCAACAGCGGGGGTTGCCGACGCCGGTTTCGGCAAGGGTGTGGCTTTTGCCGACATCAACAATGATGGCCTGGTGGATCTCTATGTATCCAACAAGGGTGGCGCCAACAAGCTCTATCTGAACAAGGGCAATGGCAAGTTCGAGGATATCACCGCGAGGGCGGGCGAGGGCCTTGACTATCCCGGTTTCGCCATGGGCAGCGTTTTTGGCGACTACAACAACGACGGCTTCGAAGATCTCTACCTTGCCACCGGCGGCCGCTATGAAATTGAGGCCAACCGTCTGTTCAGAAACAATGGTGACGGTACTTTCACCGATGTGACCAACGAGGCGGGCGTCGGCCTCAAGGCCTTCACCTACGCCGCCTCTTTCGTCGATTATGATAATGACGGCAATCTCGACATCTACTGCGCCAACTACGGTGTCGGTGCCAAGAACATCCTCTATCACAATAACGGTGACGGTACCTTCAGCGACGTGACCGATGTTGCCGGAGTCGGTGACCGTTCCTGGAGCTGGATGGCGGTCTGGGCCGATGTCAACAACGACAACTTCGTCGATCTCTACGTGGTCAACGGCCAGTACCCGGTCGGTGAGCCGAATCGGCTCTACATGAACAATGGCGACGGAACCTTCAAGGAAGTTGCCAAGTCCGCCGGTGTCGCCGATCCCAACTGGGGGCTCGGGGCCGCCTTTGCCGACATCGACAAGGATGGTGACCAGGATCTGTTTGTCTCCAATTACGTCGGTCCCAACAACCTTTATCTGAATGACGGCAAAGGTCATTTCACCATGGCCAGCGAAAAAATTGCTTCCACCCACGAGGGGTGGGGCAAGGGACCGACCTTCGGTGACGTTGACCACGATGGTGACCTCGACCTCTACGAAGGTGACTGCAAACTGGCCAACCAGCTCTATCTCAACGATGGCAAGGGCAATTTCCACAATGTTGCCGATCAGCAGCCGGTTCTCAAATGTGAAACCGTGCGCACCAAGGGAACCGCGTTTGCCGATATCGACAATGACGGCGACCTTGATCTCTATGTCATCAACTGGGGCGCCGAGAACAGGCTCTACCTGAACAACCAGAACGACAACAACTGGCTCAAGGTCAAGGTGACCGGCACTATTTCCAGCAAGGATGCCTACGGCACCAAGGTTACGGTTTTCGAAACCGGCAAGACCAGGCTGGAGGGCATGCAGGAAATCCGTTCCGCTACCGGGTTCTGTGCCCAGAGCCCGAAAGTCGCCCATTTCGGTCTGGACGCGAGCAAGCGTTACGATGTCGTCGCGACCTTCCCCAGCGGTATTCAGGCGCGTCTCGACAACCTGAAAACCGGCCAGACCGTTGAACTGATTGAGCCCTCGGTGGTCGAGCAGAAGCAGCTGGCAAGTATCGACAAGTAAGCAGCAGCAAACTTGGATAGAAGAACCAAGCAAGTTCCATTAACCTGAAACCAACAAGGAGGCGACGATGAAAAAATATCTGAAGCCGCGTGTTGTCGGCAGCGGGAACGTTCATCCCTGCTGAGGACGCGCACCAAGAAAAGGGGCGTGTCGGGAAATATCCCGACACGCCCTTTTCTTTTTGTGCCAGGGGCGGATCTTTCGTCCCATCTCTGCGTTGCGTTCCTCTTCACTTGTGCGACGTAGCTTCCGCTACGTCTCCGCGTTCATCGAACCGCGCCTTGCTCTGAACCAAAATCTCTCGCCCTTCAACAGGGGGGGGGCGCTCGGGGCCGATCTTACTTCCTGGGATTCGTGCAGATCCCCATTCCAATCATCATTCCGTCAGTCTTCGGCCCTTCGCCGCCTCCAGGTTTTTCAGTCTTTTTCAATTTTCACATCATCAAACAGCACCGGCTCCTTGCCGCCGGGTCCGTCTCGGAAGAAGAGCAGGTGGATCATCCGGGTCTCGGGACCGGTGGTGAAGGACGCGCTCTGCGGCTGCCAGTCGATTTTTCCGGACAGGTTGATGAGTACGGAGGCGGCTCGCTGGTGTTCATCCAGTTGTTTGCGGGTGAACTGGTCGCCGATCCAGAGGAAACGATCGAATTCGATGACGCCGATGCCGCAGACGGCTCCTTCGGGAAGATCAGCCTTGAAGGTGGCGCTGACGCGATAGCGGGTATCGGGGGTGACGGCGATCGGGGCGAACCAGCCGAGCGTGTCGACGCCGTTGATGCTGCGCATGGAAAAGGCCCGGTTGCTTTCGACGGGACGGTCGGTCACGCCGCTGATGCGCCGCAGATGGTCGAGATAGGTGGCCCAGAAGGGGTAAAGCTTGTCATCTTTTTCCGGCCGCGCCGGCCCGACGCGGGGGAAGAGGGAGATCTGCGGCTGCCCCTGGAAGTCCTCGAACAGCGGCGGGGAGGGGGGCACCGGGGTCTGTTCGGCGGTCTCCGTCGGAGAGGACGCCGCATCGGCGGTCGTTGTCGCGGGCTGTTCAGTCTTCGGGCCGTCGTCGGGGCTTGCTGAGGGGGGTTGTTGTGATTGTTCACAACCGCCGGTCACCAGCAGGGCGAAGAGCAGGATCAGGATTGTCTTTTTCATCGGATGAACAACCAGCGGATGAGGGTGGCGACGTACATGGCGGACGGCAGGGCGATGGCCAGCAGGGCGCCGAGCAGGTAGCCGCGTCGGGACGTATCGGTCGGTAATTGGCCGGCACAGCGCCTGGCGGCGGACAGGGCCACCAGGATGCCGCCGGCGAGCAGGCCGAGGACAATCCACTTGAGGATGTCAAGCGGGATCAGGATGCCCGGTCCGGGCAGGGTGTGCATGACGTTGATGGCGAGGAAACTCTTGACCCCCGACGGGTCGCGCAGGGCGAAGGGCAGGTAGCCGGCCTTGGCGTTGATCTTGACCACGGCAAGCACCAGGTGAACCGCCAGCAGCAGCGGGATGATCGGCAGCGCCAGGTAGCCGATACGGTGCCAGAAGCCGTGTTCGGTCCGGGGGGGATCCGTCGGTGCGTCAGGCGCGGCTGTTGCCGGCAGCGCGGCGACCTGCAGGTCGGCCAGTCGCCAGGCGGCCCAGGCCGGCAGCAGCATCAGGACCGGCAGCAGCAGGGCGACCCAGAAGGCGGCCAGCAGGTTGAAGCCGTCTCCCCCCCAGCCGAGCAGTAGGGCGGCCTGTTGCGGCGGCCAGAGCAGCGCCTCGCGCAGGTCGATGTAGACCTTGCTGAAGTTGGCGGTCAGCAGACCGAGCAGGACGACGAGAAACAGTGCCTCCCCCGCCGGCAGCGGTGATTGCCCGAGGTCAGCCATCCAGCGGCGGAAGCCGACCCGGATGCTGTCGTTGCGGCAGTTGTGGACGCAGTTCAGGCAGAGGGTGCAGTCGTGGCTGTCGTGGATCTGTTCGGGGACCAGGTCGACGGGACAGTCATCGCGGCGGCTGTGCCAGAAGAAGACCCCGCGGCCGAGGGAAAAACGCCGCCACTCGCTGCCGCCGGAGACGCAGGACTGGTCGCTGCAGGCGGCGCAGCCGCCGTTCTGCTTGACCCGCAGCTCAAAGGGGGCGAGTCGGGCGTAGAGTCCGAACACGGCACCGGCCGGACAGAGCAGCATGCAGAAGGCGCGCTGGCGGAAGAGCAGTCCGCAGCCGACCGCCAGCGCCACCAGCAACGCCAGCAGGCGGGCGGTCAGGTCGGGATAGCGGTGAATGGCGAACAGGTAGACCACCACCTGCAGGGCCACCAGCGCCAGGGTCACCGGAATGTAGCTTTTCAGCCAGCCCGGCAGCTCCCGCTTCAGGCCGATGCGGGTGACCAGGCCGTTGAGCCATCCCAGGGGGCAGACGGCGCACCAGCTGCGGCCGAAAAAGAGCGCGACGATCACCACGCCCATGATCCACCAGACCCAGAACAGATGATTGGTCAGGTTGGTGTACATCAGCGCGTCACCGGCCTTGATGCCGGGGATGCCATGTTCTTTCCAGCCCCAGGCGATCATCGCCAGCAGCAGGGCCAGCGCGCCGAGACGCAGCAGCCGCCAGGTCCAGCGTGATTTCAGCAGCGCCCCCAGCAGGGGGATGTCGAACAGGTTGGATAACATGTGTCAGCCGTCTCCCAAAAGGCCTGTGAATCTGTTTTGGGCCGCCAAGGCGCGAAGACGCCAAGACGCCAAGAAATAATCGATCAAAATGCGGCTAAAGGCTAAGGGCCAATGGCTAAAGGGAAAACCCGGCCAAGACTTTTGCCTTTAGCCCTACGCCCTTGGCCGGTTTTAATTTTCTTAGCGTCCCAATGAAATTTTCAGTGATAAATCTTGTAGGGCATCACCAGCTTGCCCTTGGCGTCGCGGTAGCGGACATGTTCACCGCTGACCATTTCCAGGGAGCGGGCGGCCCATTCGCGGACCACCATCACCGGGTCTTCCAGGACCGGTCGCAGGGCTGCGGCCGCGGCCGGACCGCCGAGCGGACCAAGAGCCATGGCGGCATTCATCCGGTTGCGCCAGTCGGCATCCCGCAGGCCCCGGATCAGGGCATTTTCGGCGCGTGGGTCCTTGAGTTTACCGAGGGCCATGAAGACTTCGCCCCGGTTGGGGCCGTCGACTGCCTTCAGCAGTAATTCGAGGGCGCGCGGGTCGCCGATATCCCCCAGTGCCCGGATCGCTCCGGCCTGGCCGCGCGGCGGGGCCTGCGGCAGGTAGCCTAGCAGGGGAGCCACCGCCCTGGTGTTGAAGCGGATCAGGGAGCGGGTGGCGTAACGGCGCACGCCGCTGTCATCGTCGTCGAGAGCCTGCAGCAGTTCCGGGATGCTGCTGACGTCGCTGATCTGGCCGAGGGCCCAGGCGGCGATGTAGCGACGACTGAAGCTCTTGTCGCGCAGGGATTTGACAATCACCGGCACCGCTTCTTTGGCCTGCAGGGTGCCGAGTGAGGCGATGACATATTCACGCAACACCCGGTCATCGCTGTCAGCCTGGTCGATAAGGGCCGGGATGGCGGCTTTGCCGAGTTGGGTGACCAGCGGGTAGACCTTGTCGTTGAGACCGTTGTCGGTACGGCCGAGCAGGGAAACAAGCTGGCTGACCGCCTTGGCGTCACCGGCCCGGGCGGCGTTGTCGAGGGCGGTCAGGTCGAGAGCCGGTTCGCTGCTGCAGCCGCAGACCAGCAGCAGCGGGATCAGCAGCGAGGTCAGCAGGCGTCGGCAACCGGCTCGATTTTTCAGGTTCAGCCTTACCATACCTTGGTGACCGTGATGTCGATGTTCTTGAGGATTTCGCCGTCCCGGACCACCACCGCCGAGGGTTCGATGGTGCCCTGATCATAGCGTCCGTAGAGGTCGCCGATCTGTGGCGGTCCGCCGAATTTGTCCCGGGCGGCCAGGTAGTAGGTGCCGCCGGACGGCAAGTAGATCAGGTAGTGGCCGTCGGGACCGGTTTTTTCGGAAACGTATTTGGGACGTTCGGACATCTGCACATGGTCGTAGACGTGAATGCGTGCCCCTTCGACCGGTTTGCCGTCCGCATCGCTGATGATTCCGGAGATCCCGGTGCCGGATTCCGGCAGGGCGCTGGTGAGGCGGCGTTCGTCGCCTATCTTCACCGGGGCGGCAACGGTCAGTTCGATGGGGGTTCCGGCGGCGGTGAGATTGATGAACCCGCTTTTGTAATCTCCGGCCCGCACCGGCCCGGCGGCTTCGCCGTTTTTACGCTTGCGCGCCACGGCAATATAGTCGCCGGGCGGCAGACTCAGCTCGAAGCTGCCGTCGGGTCCGGTCGGCCGGGAGACCGTCATGGCCGGTCCGTAGAGGTCCATTCCCTTCTGGTAGATGTAGAGATAAGCGCCCTCCAGGGGGACCATCACCTTGCCGCTGATTTTGGTCATTTTCCCCGGTTTGTCCTGTCCCTGGTCCTGCTGACAGCCGAGCGTCAACAGGACAAGCGCAATCAGTAACAGCCATTTCAGATGTTTCATCGAATCACTCCGGGTTGCCGGCCTCGGCGGCGGAAGGCGGAAGCAGGATCAACCGCTCGCTGCCGCGTGAGGCGTAATGTTCATCGAGGGTATTGTCCATCACCGACAGGCCGAAGGCGATGCCGTCGGTCAGGGCCGGACTGAATTCTACGTCATGCGGGTCGCCGGTCACAAGGGGGCGGCGGAGGATGACCGTCCAGTGGTCGTTTTTCCAGGAGGCGGTGGCACGAACATCGGCCCGGTGGCCGATCGGGCGTTCGACCATCCATCCCGGCGCGAGGCTGCCGGCGGGGCGGAACTCCTTGCCGATGATGCGCCCCTGGTCGTCATAAACCGGCGCGTCCTTGTCGCCGAAGAGGTCGACTGTTCCGGTCTGCCCGGAAGCCAGCCGTGAGTTCGGGCGCATCAGGTCGCCCGGCAGGTCGCCATGCATGCCTTTCAGGTCGAGCCAGCGGTCGTCGGCAAAGCCGAGCCGGCCGGTCCGGTCGGCCTTCCAGTTCCAGAGATCGAGCCAGCGCCCCGCTTTCTCCAGCTTCATCTTGTTGGTGGCATGGAAGGTCGCGCCGGCCACGCCGAAATCTTCGATATGACAGGCCAGGGTGCAGGAGAAGGGGCGCTGGTCGGTGGGCGGCTGCCACATCAGCCCGAACCCGTCCTCCTTCAGGCCGTTGCTGGTCCAGCGGCTGCCGTCAAAGCGCCATTGCTGCATGGCATCGTCACGGGTCAGATCACGCCATCTCAGTCGCAGATAGAGGTCGCTGTCGGTGTAAAAGGCCCGGACATCGACGGTCAGGGGCCGGGGAATGGCACCGCCGTGATGGCAGGACGGGGTCGAGGTGTGCACTGTGTCCTTGTCGATATCGGGAAAGACATCGATCTTGTGAACCCGGCCGCCGCGCACAATGATCGGGTGCGGCAGGGCGCGTTCCCAGTCGGCGGCGGTCGGTGCCTTCGCCAGGTGCAGGGCGTAGAGCCGGTTGCCCTCGGGGTCGCGGCAGCCGACGACGATAAGCATCATAACGGCGATGCCGAGCAGGATCAGCGGCATGAGAAAGCGCGGGAACCTGCGGAGGTCTTGTTCGGAAGTCTCTTTCACAGCCGAAGAGATTTTGCAAATCATATACCAGCTTGCGGCGTGTCCCGCAGCCGCTTGACGGGCCGTTTGCCGTGGACCCGGAGCGACCGCATGGCATTTTTCCGCCCGGTGGCGTTGGGGACAGGCAAATAAATGACATGACTGGACTTTTTGTGTCGCGATAAACGCCTGAAGAGGCACCCGCGGCGTGGGGAAGGCTCGGCACAGGGCTTGCTATTTGAAGTTCCGTTATGATGTCCATTGACCTCGATCGCCGAACCTGCTGGGGGATGTTCACCATCTCTCTGGCCGGCCTGATGTATGAGCTGATCCTGACCCGGATCTTCTCGGTGCTGATGTGGTACCATTTCGCCTCCATGGCCATCAGTCTGGCGCTGTTCGGTTTTTCCGTCGCCGCGTTGCTGGTGCAGTTGCGTCCCGGCTGGTTTCCGGTGGAACGGACCGGGCGCGACTGTTCTCTCTGCAGTTTCGGTTTTGCCCTGGCCCTCGGCACGATGTTCGGCCTGTTTGTCCTGTTTCGACTGCAGCCGCAATTCGCCTTCAAGGTCCTTTCCTTCTTTCACCAGCCGTTTTATCAGCCGTTCCAGCAGGGGTTCTACAACAAGGGTGTTCCCTTCGGCCTGTTGCCGGTGCTGGCCCTGCTGTACCTGGTGACCGCGCTGCCCTTTTTCTTCAGCGGCCTGGCGGTGACCCTGCTGCTGCGTCGTTATCTGCGCCAGATCGGCCGCCTTTACAGCTGGGACCTGTTCGGCGCCGGTGCCGGCTGCCTGCTGATCATCGGCGTGCTGCTGCTGGTCGGCGGTATCAGCGGCCTGCCGCTGATCGCCCTGTTCGGGTTGCTGGCCGCGTTCCTGTTTCTGCCGCGGCCCGGCTCGCGAGGCGTCAGGCTGCTGCTGGCCGGGGCGGCGCTGGTGCTGGTCGGTCTGACGGTCGGCAACCTGGCGACCGATTTCGCCGGGGTGCGTTTCGTGCGCGGCCGTTACGAGCCGAACCTGCTCTGGAGCGCCTGGAATTCCTTTTCGCGGGTGGCGGTTTATCCGTCGCGCGGGGAGGAACTGCAACAGGCCTGGGGGCTCTCCCGCACCTATCGCGGCCCGATTCCCGAACAGCTCGGTATGGTGGTTGACGACACCGGCTATACCACCATGTATCGCTGGCGGGGAGAGGAAACTCTTGATTATTTCCGCAGCAATGTCATCGCCCTGCCGTACCAGCTCAGAGGTGGCGGCACCGGCCTGGTGATCGGTCCCGGCGGCGGCAAGGATGTCCTCGCCGCCCTGGCCAGCGGCGCCGACCGGGTGACGGCGCTGGAGCTCAATCCGCTGATCGCGCGGGCGGTCGATGACCAGTTTGTCGCCTTTACCGGCGGACTCTACCGTCGTCCCGATGTTGAACTGGTGGTCGATGAGGGACGCAGTTGGATTCGCCGCCAGCAGCGCACCTGGGACGTGATCCAGGCCTCGGCGGTGTTCGGCCGCATGGCGCCTTCGGCCGGGGCCTTCACCTTGTCTGAGAACAATCTCTACACCCTTGAATCCTTCGCTGACTACTGGAACCACCTGTCGGACAACGGTGTGCTGTCCATTTCCCGCTTTATCTTCGAGCGTGAAACCCTGCGCCTGGTCTCACTCGGCCTGGCGTTCCTGCAGCAGCAGGGGGTGGCCGATCCCGCCGCGCATATCGCCGTCATCAAGGAGCGAGGGCTGGCCAACTTCATGCTCAAGAAAAAACCCTTCAGCGCTGCCGAGATCGCCCGGTTGCGGGCGATCTCGGCGCGGCTCGCGTTTCAGGAGGTGCTGCTGCCCGACCGTCGTGAGGGTGACGATCCCTTTCACCGCCTGGTCCGCAGTGGCGGGGACGCGGCCTTTCATGACGAATTTCCGTTCGATATCTCCCCGACCACTGACGATCGTCCGTTTTTCTACTACATGTACAAGCCGGCCGATTTCCTGACCCTGTTCACTTTTCCGGACAAGAGCCGTTTCGAGGATCGCGCGGTGCTGATTCTGCGCAACCTGCTGGTGGTGGTTGCGGTGCTGACCCTGGTGTGCATCATCCTGCCGCTGCTGATCTGGCAGCGAAAGGCTCTGCGCCTGCCCGGCAGCGGCCGACGGCTGTTCTACTTCGCCTGTCTCGGTCTCGGTTTCATGTTGCTCGAAATCGGCCTGATGCGGCGTTTCATCCTTTTTCTCGGCCAGCCGATTTACGCCCTGGCGGTCATCCTTTTCGCCCTGCTGGTTTTTTCCGGCCTGGGGGCGCTGCTCGCCGGCCGGGTGCCGCGCGGCGGCGAACGGCGTCTGCTGCTGCCGTTGTTGTTGGTACTGGTTTTGCTGTCTCAAGGCTATGGTTACGGTCTGCCGCCGCTGCTTGATGCCCTGCTGACTCTGCCGCTGGCGGCCCGCTGCCTGCTGGCCGGACTGCTGCTGGCTCCGCTCGGCGTGCTGCTCGGTTTTCCCCTGCCGCTCGGGATGCGGTTGCTGCATCCCGATAACCGGGATGTTGCCTGGAGCTGGGGAGTGAACGGTGCCACCGGGGTGCTGGGTTCACTGCTGGCGGTGGTGGTGGCGATGAACTGGGGTTATACCCTGACCCTGCTGGCCGGCGGTCTGGTTTACCTGCTGGCGCTGCTGGCAATTCTTTCGCGGCGCTCGGCCGCTTTCGGATAAGGTTCTATGCGACGTATTTTTCTGCTGTTTCTGACCTGTCTGCTGCTGACCGGTTGTCAACGCTCCGGCCCCTCGGGGCTGAGCGGGGAGTTGCAGTTCGACGGCAAACCGCTGGCCGGGGCCAGTGTCGAGATTTACCTCAAGGCGGACAAGGACCGCTCGGTGCAGCCGTTCGCGGTCACCACCACCGACGGTGACGGCCGCTACCGGCTGGAGCTGCCGCCCGGCCGTTATTTCGTCATCGGCAAGCAGCGTCGTACATCCAGCGACGGACGGCCGCAGATGCTGATGGCGGAGTGCCCGGCCAATCCCCTGGAGGTGACCACCGGGATGCTGGAGGTGCCGGCCTTCAGCCTGCGGGAAATGGGTCGGGACGGAAGGCTGGTGGCCGATGCCGACACCTCGCTGGCGGGACGGGTGACGCGCGACGGGGTCGGGGTTGCCGGCGCTTTCGTCTATGTCTATACCGAAGCCGGAGTCGACCTGATGGGACCTTCCTACGGCGCCGCGGTTGAAACCGATGCCGACGGGCGCTTCCGGGTCGCCCTGCCGGCCGGTGAGTTCTGGCTGGCGGCCCGCAAGCATCTCGACGGCTCACGACTGGGCGAACCGAAACCGGGTGACCTGACCGGCAGCCTGGAGCAGAATCCGGTTCACCTCGCCGCCGGGCAGAATCTCGACCTCGGTGAAATCAGGGTCCGTCCGGTCGATGCCGCGCGCTACCGGCAACGTCAGCAGCAGGGCCGCTTTGCGCTCAGCGACACGGCGCTGACCGGCAAGGTGGTCGACGAAGACGGCGCGCCGGTGCCGGGGATTTATGTCTTCGCCTATCTCGACAGCCGGATGGTCGGCAAACCGACCTACATCTCGGCGCCGAGCGCGGCCGACGGTTCCTATCGGCTCAATCTCGGCCGCGGCGGGGCCTATTACATCGGCGCCCGCAGTGCCTACGGCGGACCGCTGGAGCCGGGGGAATGGGTCGGAACCTACGATGAACAGCCGGAACACCGGATCGATGTCGACACGGGTCGGGTGGTTGAACTCACTCCGTTGCAGGTGCGGGAGGTGTGGTGAGAATTCTGTTGCTGATCGGTTTGTTGTGGCCGGCCCTGCTGTCGGCCATGACCCTGGACGGCGAAACCCGCTGGCAGGGCGCGATGACCATCCGCGAGCCGGTCCGGGTCGTGTCCGGGGCGACGCTGCGCATCGAACCCGGGGCCCGGATCACCTTTGCCGGCGGCGGGTTGACGGTGAGCGGTCGATTGATCGCCAGGCAGTGCGAACTGGGCGGCAAAAACTGGAGTGGTATCGTTCTCAAGGGCGTCGGCGCCGACACCCTGCTGGCCGACTGCCGGATCAGCGGGGCGGCCACCGGCGTGCTGGTCGAAAGCGGCGAGCCGCGTCTTGAAGGTCTGACCCTGGAGGGAAACCGCATCGGTATCGAGTTGCGGCGGAAGAGCGCCGCCACCGTCACCGGCTGCCTGCTGCGCGACAACAGCCGGGTCGGCCTGTTCGTTAAGGATGGCGCCACCGCGGCGGTGGTCAACAACCGGTTTGAAAAAAACGGCCGGTTCGGTGCCTATCTCTACAAGGCGCAGCCACGGAGATTCACCGGCAATGTTTTTACCGGCAACCCGACCGGCCTGATGGTCAGTCATTACGGCTCGAACCCGCGACTGGTCGAGAACTGCCTGACCGGCAACGGCACCGCGGTGCTGGTTGACCGGGCGGCCAGGCCGGTGCTGCGGCGCAACGACATCCGTGACAACGAGATCGGGGTACGCTGTTACCGGCGCTCTGATCCGCTGCTGGAGAAAAACCGTATCAGCGGCAACCGGACCGGGGTGAGCATCGCCTATTCGAGCTATCCGCGACTGCGGGACAACGATCTTTCCGGCAACGGCACGGCGCTGTTTCTCGAATATCAATCGGCGCAGTGGGAGCGGGAGAAGGGAGCCGCGGCGCGCGAGCAGGAGGTCTCCCGCAGTGCCTTCGGCGGTCGGCCGCGACAGGAGGTGGGGGAGGCCGAGCGGCGGCCGCGCAAGCTCGACGGCACCATCGACGCCCGCGGCAACTGGTGGGGCACCGCCGCGACCGCTGAACTGGGACGGATCGGTGATGACGGCAATCCCTCCTTCATCGATGACGGTCGTGACCGGCCGACCTTCGAGGAGGGTGGGCGAAACTGGCCGCTGGACAGGGTGCGGTTCGCGCCCTGGCTGAATGAAGCGGTCTGGTAAAGGAGAGCGGATGCGACAATTTCCCGCGAGATATTTTTTTCTGCTGATGCTGTTGTTCGTCGCCCTGCCGGCCTGGGCCGGCAGCGGTGTCAAGGGACGCGCCGCCTGGCGTGGTGAGCTGGTTCCGGGATTGCGGATTTCAGCCTATCGCCAGATTGCCGATATCCCCCGCGGCAAGGTGCTGGCGGTTTCCGAACCGACCGCCCTCGACGGTACCTATCAACTGGAACTGCCTCCCGGAAGCTATGTGCTGGTGGCGCGCAGCTTCAGCGGCGAACCGAAGCCGGGCGATTATTTCTGCTACTACAGCGGTTCACCGATTCAGGTGCAGGCCGGACATTACACCAATGTCGGCTTCAACCTGATCCGGGTGCCCGCTGAGCCGGCGCCCCGCAAGGCACGGCGCAGCGGCCTGCAGGGGGAGATCAGCTACCAGGGGGAACTGCTGGAAAAGGTCTACCTCTACGTCTACCGTGATACCAAAAGCGGCTTCAAGGGACCGGCGTACAATATCGTTCCCGTCGAGAAGGGAAAATTCCGCCTGCGGCTGCCGCCCGGAGACTATTACCTGCTGGCACGCAAACGCCTTGCCGGCGGGCGTTACGGGCCGGTGGCGATCGGCGATTATTTCAACTTCTATTACGGCAATCCGGTGCACCTGGAGAAAGGCACCATCCGTTCGATTCACCTGGAGACCATCACCCGCTTGTCCAACCTGGAACAGGGTGAGGATGAACTGCCCTTCCAGGGGGTCCGCGGGCGGGTTTTCGGTGCCGACGGTGCCCCGGTTGCCGGGCTCTACGTTTTCGCCTATCGCCATCCGAAAATGACCGGGACACCCGATTTCTTCTCCGCCGCCACCGATGCCGAGGGCCGTTTCGCGTTGCGTCTGCCGCCGTCCGGCCGATACTACCTGCTGGCGCGGCAATCCTTCGGCGGGCCGGCCGCTGAAGGTGAACTGTACGGGAAGTATTCCCGGAACAGCGAGCACCGGGTCGAGTTGACCGAAGCGAACCCGGTGCGGGAGGTCGAAATCCATGTTCAACCGATTTCTGCGCGTTAGCCTGCTACCCGCCTTGTTGCTGATCGTATTGTCGGCGGGCAACGGATATTGCGGCGCCGATTATTCCGGGCGGTTGCTCGGGCACAGCCTCTGGCAGGGTGAGGTGCGCCTGACCGGACCGGTCGAGGTGCCGCTCGAAACCACCCTGACCATCGCCGCCGGTTGTCGGGTGACGGCGGCGAGCCCCGCCGCCAAGCTCACGGTTCGCGGCACCCTGCTGGTCCAGGGGAGCGAAAGTGAACCGGTGGTGTTCCAGACGCCGCCGGGCTGGCAGGGGATTGAATTCATGGAGTCGAACGGCAAAAGCATCATTCGCCAGGCCCGTTTTGCCGACAGTGAGGCGGCCCTGAGCAGTTACGGCAGCCACTTCGAAGTCACCGACAGTGAGTTTTCCAACTGCCGGTTCGGTGTCCGGCTGCTGCGCGAGTCGGATCCGCTGATTGCCGGCAACCGCTTCATCGGCGGCAAGATCGCCATCGACAACGAGATGCGCTCCAGTCCGACCATCCGCGACAACCTGTTTCGGGGATTCAAGCAGATGGCGATCCTCGCTTCTCACAACAGCCGGGGAATGATCAGCAACAATCGTTTTATCGGCAATCAGCAGGGGGTCGGTCTGCAGCAGCCCTACCCGGACAAGGTGGTCGACAACCTGTTCCGCGACAACGAGATCGCCATGTTCTGCAACCAGACCAAGGACACCCCGCAGATTCTCAACAACCGTTTCGAGAACAACCGCACCGCGCTGATCAACTACGCCTTCGCCTATCCACGGGTGCGCGGCAATGTTTTTGTCGGCAACGGCATCGCCATCCGCAACGACCAGTACGGCTCGCCCTTCGTCGAGAACAACCGTTTCGAGAAGAATGAAACCGCCATCTACAACTATCGCAAATCGAATCCGCGTATCCGCAACAACATCATTGCCGACAATGATCTGGCCCTGTTCTGCGACTACTCTTCCTATCCGCTGGTGCGGGAGAACAATTTTCTCGGTAACCGCCAGGCGGTCAAGCTCGGTATCTACCAGAGCGCTGACTGGGAAAAACGGTCCGGATCAAAGGCTCTGGTGATGCAGAAATCACGCGAGCGGGGCAGCAAGAACAGCATGCTGGCCCAGGCGCCGACCGACTTCGAGGACCGGATCGACGTGTCGAAGAACTGGTGGGGCGGGGACAACCAGCGCCTGGCTGCCGCCGACGAGAAGACCAATGACGATCTTTTCTGGGATCGCCATGATCAGCCGACCGTGGTCTACGAGGGCTTTGGACCGGAGGCTTATCAGCTCGATCGGGTGGTGTTCCAGCCGGTCCTCGATGCCCCGGTCGCCGCCGCGGGACCGCAAAGATGAAGGCTCTGCTGCTGGTGCTGATTCTCGCGCTGCTGCCGCAGGCGGCCGTTGCCGGTCGGGTTTCCGGCCGGGTGGTGGCCGACGACCGACCGCTGGCCGGTCTGCGGGTCGGGGCCTACCGGGACCTGCTGCCGGGCAGTGAACCGCTGGCGAGTACCCGCAGCGACGCCGAAGGGCTCTACCATTTCGATCTGCCGGAAGGACGCTACGCTTTTTTCGCCGCCGATCGGGACCATCGGCTGTTCGCCTTCAGCGGCCGCAATCCGGTCATTGTCGGCAAGGATGACCTCTGGCTGGGACTGCAGGCGGTACCCGTGAGTGCCGCCGTGGTCAGTGATTATGATGACGAGTACAGCGCCGCCCTGGAAGGCCGGGTTCTCTTTGCCGGCAAGCCGCTGGCCGGAGCGTTCGTCTACCTCTACCTCGATACCGCCGAGGGCCTGAAAGGGCAGGGGTACCGGATGTCGCCGCCGACCGGGGCGGACGGCAGCTTCTTTTTTGACAATCTGCCGGAAAGCAGTTACTTCGTTCTTGCCCGGCAGCGTCAGAACGGCCAGCAGGTGGGGCCGGTGCTGACCGGAGATCGGATCGGGTTTTACCCGGGCAACCCGGTAGTGCTGCGGGCCGGAAAGGTGCTGAAGATAGAACTGGCGACGGTGGAGAAGCAGCACAGCGCCGCGGCCAGTGAAACTTTGCTGCCCGCCGGAGCCACCCGGATCAGCGGCCGGGTGGTCGATGCCGCCGGGCAGCCGGCGGCGGGGGTGCATGTCTTTGCCTATACCAACCGGGTCATCGGTCACCAGCGACCGGCCGCGTTGTCGAGTCCGACCGGCGCCGACGGCCGGTTCCAGGTTTTTCTGCCGACCGGCGGTACCTACTATCTCGGCGCCCGGGAATTCTACGGCGACTCCCCGGCGCCTGGGGAACGCTTCGGTCTCTACCAGGAGACCGCCGACCACGGCCTGACGGTCGCGACCGGAGAGAGGGTCGACAAGCTGCGGATCGTCGTCGAACCGATCCGCCTGGAGTAGCTGATGCGTCTGTGCCGGAGATTGCTGATCCTGTTGTTGCTGCTGCCGGGGGCCTGCGCCAGGCCGCAACCGCCCGTTCTGACGTTCGGCGACCATGTCATTGCCGGGGCGGAGACCTGGAGCGGCGAGGTGCGGATCAGCGGCGTGGTGACGGTCAAGAAAACCGGCTTGCTGACCATCCTGCCCGGCACCCGGGTGCTGTTCGCGAAGGTTGACCGCGACGGTGACGGTATCGGTGATGCCGAGTTGCTGGTCGAAGGTCGGCTGGTGGCGCGCGGCCGCAGCGAGCAGCCGATTCTGTTCAGCAGTGCCGAACAGGAACCGGCCCCGGCCGACTGGAAATATCTTTATCTTGATTTCGCCCGTCCCGCGGAAATCTCTCACCTGATCTCAGAGTACGCCTACAGCGGCATCCAGATTCATTTCAGCAAGGCGCAACTGACCGATTCCGAGTTTCGGTACAATATCGACGGGGTTCGTTTCTCGACCGTCAACCTGGAGCTGGCCCGCAACCTGATTCACCATAATCGCAACGGATTGCGTTACGAGGAGCGTCGCAGCACCGGCCGCGTCCACCACAACACCATCCGTGACAATGACGTCGGCCTGTTTGTCGTCACCCGTTCGAGCGGTCGGGTTCTGGTTGAACAGAACAACATCGTCAACAACCGCGAGTACCAGGTCAAGTTCGGCCTGCAGCAGCGCCGGAATGTTGCCTTTCCGCGCAACTGGTGGGGGACCACCGATCCCCGCACCATCCAGCGGCAGTTTTTCGACCATCGCTTCGACGGTACTCTCGGTCGTGCCGAGGCCCCGCAATTCCTGCTCGCGCCGGTGCCGGGGACGCCGTAAGCTGGGAGTTTCCCGGCTCGCACCATTGGCGATTGTTCGTCCAGATGGTATCCTCCATGAATCCTGAATCAGTGAGCCCCTTGTCGGCGGACAGCACACGTCATTGATCTGCCTGAGCTTCCCAAAAATCACCAGCGAACCTATGGGTGCGCTTCAGATTTTTGAAAACCTTATTCAGGCCAGGCACTTGCACTCTTCGCCCAACAGGAACTCACCGATTCAGATGAACGCAAAGGAGGTCTGTCATGCTCAGTTTTGACGATATCGGTCGTGGCCCGGCGGTGGTGCTTGTTCATGGATTTCCCCTCTGCCGGAAGATGTGGCGTCCGCAGGTCGATGAACTGGTCGCTGCCGGTTACCGGGTGATCACTCCGGACCTGCCGGGATTCGGCCAGTCGCCGCTGTCGGGTGAGGCAAGCATGGATGGCTACGCCGATGCCCTGGTCGAAATGCTCGATAAGCTGGAACTCGATCAGGCGGTTGTCGGCGGGATGTCGATGGGTGGCTATGTCCTCTGCAACCTGCTGGACCGTTACCCGCGGCGGTTGTCAGCGGCAATGTTCCTGATGACCCGTGCCGCGGCCGATGACGAGGCGGGGAAGGCGAAGCGGACCGCTCTGGCGGCCGAGGCCGCCGCCGGCAACCTGACGCCGATTGCCGAGGCTTTCGAAGCGATTCTGTTCGCTCCGGGGATCGCGCAGCAGCGGCCCGAGCTGGTTATGCAGGTGCGTTCATGGATGCTCGCGACCCCGTCGCGCGGGGTCGCCGGCGGACTGCTGGCGATGCGTGACCGACGTGATTATCTCGAACAGTTGCGCCATTTCGACCTGCCGGCGCTGGTGGTAGGGGCCGAGCAGGATGTCGCCATCGCCCTCGGCCATTCGCAGTTGCTCGCCGAGCAATTGCCCGCCGCCCGATTTGAAACCATTCCCGGAGCCGGTCACCTGGCAAACCTTGAACAACCGCAGATGTTCAGCGCCGTGCTGCGGGATTTCCTTGCGGAGTTGGCGTTGGAGGAATAAGTTGTGAGCTGCCGGCTGTCAGCCGGCAGCTTCCTTTTCCAGGCTTGCGCTTGCCTGCCTCCGATTCCTGCTGTATTCTCGCGGCCATGTCGGCTACTTTTCTTTTTCTGCTGCTGGCGGTCTATGCTGGCAAACTGCTGCTGCGTGCCCTCAATCTGAGATTTCTCGCCCGTCACGGTGATGATATCCCCGATGGCTGGGAAGCGGATATCGACCGGGACCGGCTGCGAAAGGCGAACCGCTACACCCTCGCCGGCAGTCGGCTGGGGTTGCTCGAATCGTTGTTCAGCCAGGTCCTGGGGCTGTTGTTCGCCTTTCTGCTGCTGCCCCATTATGATGCCTGGGTGCAGGCGAAGAGCAGTCATCTGGTGCTCCAGGGGCTGCTTTTTTTCGGTCTGCTGGGACTTGCCCAGGCGCTGCTCGGCCTTCCGTTCAGCGCCTGGCGGACCTTCGTCATCGAAGCGCGTTTCGGTTTCAACCGGACCGGCTGGCGGCTCTGGCTGCAGGACCTGCTGAAGGGTTCCCTGGTCTCGGCCCTCCTCTTCGCAGCGCTGGTGTCGGGGGCGCTGGCCCTGGTTCTCTGGAGCCCGCACGGGTGGTGGCTGCCGGTCTGGGGCTTCATGGCGCTGCTCAGCCTGTTGCTGCTCTATATCTCCCCCTGCCTGATCGAACCGCTCTTTTTCAAATTTTCTCCGCTGCGGCGTCCCGGGCTCGAAAACCGTGTGCGGGAGCTGGCGGAGGGGGCGGGGATCAAGGTCTCGCGCGTGCAGCAGGTTGACGCCTCGCGTCGCAGCGGCCATTCCAACGCCTATTTTACCGGTATCGGCCGGGTCAAGCGGATCGTGCTGTTCGACACCCTGCTGGAGCAGCTGGAGGATGGGCAGGTGCTGGCCGTCCTGGCCCACGAACTGGGGCACTGGAAACACGGGCACCTGCGTCGTCGCCTGGTTGCCGGTCAGCTGGTCAGCCTGGCTGCCTGCCTGTCCGCCTGGTGGCTGCTGCAGCAGGACTGGCTGCCGCGGCTGGTCGGCGCCGCCGATCTGAGCTTCTGCGGGCGGCTGGTGGTGCTGTCCCTGCTCGGCGGCCTGCTCGGGTTCTGCTGGACGCCTGTTGCCAGCTGGCTGTCACGGCGTCATGAGCGGCAGGCCGATCGCTACGCCGTGCAGGCAACCGGACAACCAGGGGAGCTGGCCGCCGCGTTGCGGCGGATGGCACGTGAGAATCTCAGCAACCTGCATCCCCATCCCCTCTACGCGGCGATCTATTTCTCCCATCCCCCGGTGGTGGAGCGTGTTGCCGCCCTAGTGGAGGCGGACGAAGGGCCATGAAACTGATCATCCTCACCACTCTGCTGACCCTGTCGGCGCTCTATGCTCCCCAGCCGTTGCTGCCGGTGCTGGCGCGTGAATTCGGCGTCAGTCGTGACGCCGTCGCCCTGCTGACCACGATCGCCTTTATCCCGTTGAGTGTCGCGCCGTTGCTGTACGGTTACCTGCTGCAGTCGGTCTCCGCGCGGCGGATGCTGCGCTGCAGTCTGTTGCTGCTGGGACTGTCGGAGTTTTTTTTCGCCGCTGCCAATGTTTTTCCGCTGCTGCTCGGCCTGCGCCTGCTGCAGGGGCTGCTGGTGCCGGCGATACTCACCGCCCTGATGACCTATGTCTCCCAGCGATCGACGGCGGGTACCGTGCAGCGTTCCATGGCCGTCTATATCGCCGCGACGATTCTCGGCGGTTTCCTCGGTCGCCTCTGTTCCGGGGGATTGGCGACCCTGTTCGGCTGGCGCAGCAGTTTCATCGTCCTCGGCATCAGTCTGTTGCTTTGCGCCTGGCTGCTCGGGCGGCTGCAGGATGTCAGTGAGGTTCAGCTGGCAAAACCCCACCCGCGCCTGCTCTGGCAGGTGCTGCGTCAGGGCTGGTTTCTGCGTACCTATCTCGCCGTCTTCTGCCTGTTCCTGGTGTTTGCCGCGGTGATGAACTATCTTCCCTTCCGGCTGACGGAAATCAGCAGTGAGGCGAGCGAACTGCGGATCGGGCTGATGTATTCCGGCTACCTGATGGGGGTGGTCACGGCGCTTGCCGCGGTGCGGATTATCAATCGCTGCGGCGGGGCGATTTTTGCCATGCTGATCGGCTTCAGTGGCTACCTGGTGGCTATCGGCGGCCTGCTCGGCAGCAGTGTCGTCGGCCTGTTCGCCGACATGTTCCTTTTCTGCGGCTCGATGTTTCTGATACACGCCACTGCTTCCGGATGGCTCAACCGTTCGGCCGGCAGTCACAAGGGGGTGGTCAACGGGCTCTACATCGCCTTCTATTACGGCGGTGGCGTGGTCGGTTCGTCACTGCCCGGTCCGATTTACAGCCGTTTCGGCTGGGAGGGGGTGGTCTACGGGCTTGCCGCCGTTGCCGCGCTCGGGCTGGGGCTGGTTTTCTCCTGTCTCGGTGCGCAGAACAAGGGGTTGCCGGTGCTGGTCGAGGATCAGGAGCGGTTCTGAAAAGTTGACAGCCGCCCCTTCTGAGGGTACAACTTGAAAAGTTTTTTATCTTATTTCCCGTCCGAATCCGTGAATCTGTGCCGCCGGCCGGCGACGAGCTTGCGGATTCAGACCCAATCGAAAGGAAGATCAATGAAACGCATTGTCACACTGCTGGCCCTGGCCGGCTTCTGCTGTGTCGGGGTACTGCAGGCGGCAGCTGAAACGAAGAAACCGACCTCTCTCGAAGATCGGGTCAGCTACGGCATCGGGATGAATATCGGCAAGGACTTCAAAAACAAGGATTTTGCCGTCAATCCCGAGCTGCTTGCCCAGGGGCTCAAGGATGTGCTCGCCGGCGACAAGACCCTGATGACCCCCGAGGAAGTGCAGCGGACGATTATGGAACTGCAGTCGGTGCTGCAGAAGAAGATCGGAGACAAGAACCTTGCCGAGGGCAAGGCCTTTTTGGAGGCCAACAAGAAAAAGGAAGGGGTCAAGGTGACCGCCAGCGGCCTGCAGTACAAGGTTCTCAAGGAAGGCAGCGGAGCGACCCCGACCGCGGAGAGCAATGTCAAGGTCAACTACAAGGGAACGCTGATCGACGGCACCGAGTTTGACAGCAGCTACAAGCGCGGTCAGCCGGCCACCTTCCAGGTCGGCCGGGTGATCAAGGGCTGGGTCGAGGGGCTGCAGCTGATGAAGGTCGGCAGCAAGTACCAGTTCGTGATCCCGCCGGAACTGGCCTACGGCGACCGGGGTGCCGGCCCGCAGATCGGACCGAACTCGGTGCTGGTGTTCGAAGTTGAACTGCTGGAAGTCAATTGAGTTCCGTTGCCGGATAAAACAAAAAAAACGGGCAACTCCTGTTAGGGTGTTGCCCGTTTTTTTTGCCTCACGGTTGCCAGATGCCAGGCGTTCGCAGGTCGAGGAGCGAGTCGTAGCGGCAGCTATGCTGCAGCGACGAGGCCAGGGGCAATGGCAGATGTGACCTTTTTCAGCCGCCTACCCCTCAGCAGACCAGTGTCCGTGGAGGTTGCAGTACTCGCGGGCGGTCACGGTCGTGGCAGTGATCAAGAAGGTTGCCTCGGGAGCGTCACCGGGGTTGAGAAATTGGCGGTAGGCTTTGCCGTCGGCCAGCAGTTCGATCCACTCGATGTAGTGATCGTCCTGCATCGGGTGGGCGACACTGCCGATCTTGACGGTGATGCTGTCGGTGCCGACCTCGATCACCGGGACATGCTTTTCCCGTGCCGCGTCAACGGTATTCTCCGTCATCAGGGTCATCTTCTGGTTGCAGCAGACCAGCGGCGCGGCCCCGCTGTGAAGGACTTCGACGATGTTGCCGCAGAGTTCGCATTTGTAGACTTCGAGCTGTTTGGCCATCAATTTTCTCCTAGGTAAAGGGGCGGATTCAGGGGTGAAAACAGAGGAAAGCTTACCACAGCCTGACGGTTCTTCAAGTTGGCCGGGGGACGCTTCGAGGGGCTCCGGAACTTGCCTTCGGCCGTAGACCTGATATAAGGTTTCAATGTTATTTCCATTACTTGTACCTGAATCAGTGAATTCATTATCGGCGAACTGTACAAGTTATTGACCCGTCTGCGCTTTCCAGACATCATCGGCGAACCTGCGGGTGCGTCTCAGATCTGGAAATCGCATTCAAGTCAAACAGTTGAACTCTTCCTCCGGCATGAACCCACTGACTCAGGTTGTAGCCTGGAGTGCCGATGCGCCGAATCTGCCTGTTTTCTGCCGGATTGCTGCTGTTCTTTTTCACCGGAGCCCTGCCCGCCCTGGCCGGCCCGCCGCCGGTGCCCGGGCCCAAGGTTCGCTGCCCGGTCTGCGGCATGTTCGTCGCGCCCTATGCCGCCTGGCAGTCGAGCATCCTTTACAGCGATGGCCGTCGTGATTACTTCGACGGTCCGAAGGACCTGTTCCGGCAGTTTTTTTCCCTGGATGAGGCTGGCCTCAAGTCCGTCCGCGAGGTCTGGGTCACCGAGTACTATTCAGCCCAGCCGATTCCGGCCGATGCGGTCTACTTCATCGGTGGCAGCGACGTGCTCGGCCCGATGGGAGAGGACCTGGTCCCGGTCAAGGGGCGTAAGGCGGCGGAAACCTTTCTCCGCGACCATGGCGGCAAGCGCATCCTGCAATTCGATGGTCACCAACTGAATCCCGTGGCCGCGCAATGATCCACCGCTGGCAGATTTTTACCGCCCTCAGCCTGTTGCTTTTCTTCCTGCTGGGAGTCTTGTGGCTGACCGGTACCCGGCGCCGCGGACGGGAAGATGGTTCGCTGCTGGCTGCCCGTCGGCAACTGGTCGCCGGTCTGCAGTTGACCGATTTCGCCATCTGGACCGAGGCGCGTTACACCCGGCATCCTTCTCAGGCCGATTTTTTCACCCCCTTCCAGGATTTCCCCGGGGCCCTGGAGCATTTTCCCGCCGGTTCCCTGCTGGCGCCGCCGGTTTCGCATCCGTTGACGCGGCTGCGGGTTGCCAAAGCGAAGAGGCCCTGACCCGTGCGCCAGTTGAAGTTGCTGGAATATGCCCTCTCCGCTCTCTGGCGTCGCAAGGGGAAAACCTCTGCCATCCTGGTGGTCTATGTCCTGACCGTGGCGGCGCTGGCATCGGTGCTGTTTCTCACTCAGTCGCTGCGCACCGAGGCCGAGCTGCTGTTGAAGGATGCGCCCGAACTGGTGGTGCAGCGCCTGGCGGCCGGACGACATGCCCTGATTCCGGAGGATTACGCCGCCGTCATCGCCGCCATCCCCGGGGTCGGCAAGGTGCAGCCACGGATCTGGGGCTACTACTACGATGCCCTGACCAAGGCCAACTACACCCTGATCGGCGTGCGTTCGAAGCAGGGGCCGATGCCGCTGCTTGCCGGGCGGCTGCCGACCGGAGCGGATGAGTGCGCGGTTGGGCAGGGAGTGGCCGAGATGCGCGATGTCGAGGTCGGTGATGATCTGATCCTGATCGACGGTGACAATCTCGGTGTCAGCCTTGAGGTGGTGGGGGTTTTCGCCGCGGAATCTCGGCTGTTGACCAACGACCTGATCGTGCTTGAGGATGAAGCCCTGCGGCAGTTTTTCCGCCTGCCGGAAGGAGAGGCGACCGACCTCGCGGTGCAGGTCCACAATCCGCGTGAGGTCAACACCGTGGCCCGCAAGGTGGTGCGCCTGAAAGCGGATGCCCGGCCGATCACCCGCAGCGAGATTCTGCGTACCTACGATGCCGTTTTCAACTGGCGCAGCGGCATGTTGCTGTCCATTTTCATCGCCGCGCTGAGCGCCTTCGCTATCCTTGCCTGGGATAAGGCAACCGGGATCAGCGCCGAGGAGAAACATGAAATCGGCGTACTCAAGGCGATCGGCTGGGATACCGGGGATGTGCTGCTGCTGAAGTTCTGGGAGGGGTTGGCGTTGTCGCTGACGGCGGTGCTGCTCGGCCTGCTGGCGGCCTGGGTGCATGTCTTCTGGTTCGGCGCCCCGCTGCTGGCGATGGTGGTCAAGGGCTGGTCGGTTCTCTTCCCGGCCTTCGACCTGGTGCCGCGGGTCGAACTGCAGCAGCTGCTGGCGCTGATCCTGCTGACCGTGGCGCCCTACGTGGTGGCAACGGTGATTCCCTCCTGGAAAGCGGCGATCACCGATCCCGATACGGTACTGCGGGGGTAACCCGTTATCGGGCCGCTAAGGTGCCAAGACGTTCAAGGACAATTTCAACGCAGAGCGGGAGAGAAGGAGAGGCGGAGAGGTCGTAGAGTTCACTTCAGAAAAAAGATTTCTCTCCATCTTTGCCTCTCTCCGCCTCTGCGTTAAAAACAGGTTTTGACCTTTTGGGTGTCTTGGCGGCATCGAATATTGCAAGGTTCTGTCATGATCCAACTGGAAAACGTCACCAAGATCTACAACCCGCGCCGACCTGACCGGGTCGAGGCGCTGCGTGGGCTGTCGCTGCGGATCCCGGCGGAAGGGGTGAGCGTGTTGCGGGGGCCGAGCGGGTCGGGCAAGAGTTCATTACTGTCGCTGATCGGCTGCATGGCGCGTCCGACCAGCGGCCGGGTGCTGGTCGAGGGGCGCGAGGTTTCGCGCCTGCCGGAGCGGTTTCTGACCGAGGTGCGGCGGGAAACGTTCGGTTTTATCTTCCAGCAGTTCAACCTGGTGCGGGCATTGTCGGTGCGGGAGAACGTGCTGCTGCCCCTCTATCCACTCGCCGAGGGTTTTTCCGCCATGCGCCGCCGGGCGGATCGGCTGCTGGAGCAGTTCGGACTTGCCGACAAGGCGCGGCGCCGGGTCGCGACCCTCTCCGGCGGGGAACAGCAGCGGGTCGCCATCGCCCGGGCGCTGATCAACAATCCGCGCATCATTATTGCCGATGAGCCGACCGCCCATCTCGACAGCCGTCTTTCCGGCGAGCTGCTGACGGCCCTGCAGCAGCTCGCTGCGGAGGGGCGCACGGTGATCATCGCCACCCATGATCGTCTGGCGGCCGAGCATCCGATGGTGGACCGGCGTTTTGAGTTGCGCGACGGGCTGCTGGTGGAGGCGGCGTGATACTTCATCCCGGTATCCTGGCGTTGCTGTTCGGCTCCGGCCTTTCCCTGTTGCTGCTGAGCCTGGCCGTGCCGCTGGCCATCCGGGTGCTGCGGCGCTGGAATCCCGCTTCCAGCGATGCCGGGCAACTGCTGCTGGAGAGGCAGACCTACCTGCTGTCGACCCTGGTCAGCTATGCCTGCGGTTTTCAGCTGCTGGCGCTGCTGCTCTACGTCTTTACCGCCGACAATCTTCACCAGCAGTTTGTCGGCGCCATGTGTGCCACCGGCACCTTCAATGCCAATCCGGTCGGCTGGACGCTGCTTAAGCTGAAGCTGCTGCTCTTTTTTGCCGCCGGTCTGTGGCTGGTTTTCAACAGCATCACCCGGCTGGCCGCCGATTATCCCCTGACGCGTCTCAAATATGCCCTGCTGCTGGCACTCTGGCCGCCGGCGCTGCTCGACCTGGTCTGGCAGCTGCAGTTTTTCCTTGGGCTGGAACCGCAGATCATCACCTCCTGCTGCGGGTCACTCTTCAGCGCCGCCGGCAGCGGGGTGGCCAGCGGCCTCGCTGAACTGCCGCTGGTGCCGATGATGTGGACGTTCTACGGCGGCGCCGCGCTGCTGCTGATGTTGCTCGCCGCACAACTGCGATTCCGGGGAGGCTGGCTGCGTTACCTGGCGGCTGTCTGCGGGGTCGTTTTTTTCGGTCTTGCCCTGGCGGCGATGGTGACCTTCATTTCGGTCTACATCTACCAGCTGCCGAGTCACCATTGTCCCTTCGACATCCTGCAGAGCGGCTATGACTGGATCGGCTATCCGATCTACCTGGGGCTGTTCGGGGGCGTGTTCTGTACTCTGGTCACGGGGCTTTACGCATGGCTGCGGCGGGTGCCGTCACTGGAACCGCTGGTGCGGAGGAAGGAACGTTTCTGGACTCTGGCGGCGCTGCTGCTGCTGGTGCTGTTCCTGATCCTCAGCGGCTGGCCGGTGGTGACCGGGCCGTTCCGGATGGTTTAGGCGGCCCTTTGGGCCGCCGGGTGTTGGGCGTCGGGCGCTCGGCGCTGGGTTGCCGGGATTTTGCATCAGTTGTTTCAGGCGGAATGACAAAAAAGCCGACTCCGAATGGGGGCGGCTTTTTCAATTTCTGCTGTATTGTATTTTCCTGCTTCAGCCCGACTGCCCGAGCATGGCGCGGTAATCCTCCTCGACCAGCAGCATGTGCTGGTGGGTGGAGCCGGCGTTGGCGAGGTAGACGTTTCGGATCGTTTCGTCGTCGATTTTTTCCGCCATCGCCCGCAACTGTTTTTCGAGGGCGTCCTCCTGTTCGATGGCCAGTTCCAGGGCGAGACGCTCGTCGAAGTCGTTGAGCATCGCCTTCTGCAACGCCTTCCACCAGTCCGAATCGGTGTCCGGAGCGGCCGCCATCATGCTGTCGAAATCGGGAAGATCATTGCCGGGGTAGGCCTGGTAGAAGGTCAGGGCATGCTGACGCTCCTCCCGGCCGAGGATCTCGAACGTTTTTCGGACCCTTTCATCGACCGCCTTTTCGGCGGCAAAAAAATAATAATCCATCGCGTCCTTTTCGGTCTGGATCGCGTCTTTAAGGGCTTCGTTCAGATCAAAATGCATGTGGGACAGCTCCTTCTGGATAGTATACTGTATACAATGGTAGCATGGTTGAAGCAGACAATTCCAGTTTAAAAAGGGCAGACGGAAACCGTCGGAGCCGAAACAGGAACGCCCCCGGAGGCTGTCATCCGGGGGCGTTCTTTTCAACTGGAGCCGCTAATCCGATTCGAACGGACGACCTGCTCATTACGAGTGAGCTGCTCTACCAGCTGAGCTATAGCGGCCGATACAATCGAGGTCCTGTAATTACCTCAATTTGTCCGTCCTGTCAATTGTTCGATGAGTGCGGGAGTATGGCTCATTCCGTGCGGACCTTGCTGATCGCCTCATCCCAGCCGGCGATCAATTCCCGTCTCAGTCCTGCGGCCATCTGCGGCTTGAAGTCTGACTGACACTGCCACTGTGCGGCGATCTCATCGAGGGATGCATAACTGCCGGCCTGCAGCCCGGCCAGGCAGGCGGCCCCGAGGGCGGTGGTTTCGGTGACTTCCGGTCTTTCAACCGGCAGGTCGAGCAGGTCGGCGAGAAACTGGCAGAACCAGTTGTTGGCGACCATGCCGCCGTCGATTCGCAGGGCGGTGGGGGGCACCGCGCCGTCGGCGGCCATGGCGGTCATCAGGTCGCGGGTCTGGTAAACGACCGATTCGAGGGTGGCGCGGGCGATTTCGGCGATGCCGGTGTCGCGGGTCAGGCCGAAGAGGGCGCCGCGTGCCTGCGGATCCCAGTGCGGAGCGCCGAGTCCGGTAAAGGCCGGGACCAGGTAGACACCGTGGTTGGAGCCGAGCCCGGCCGCCAGTTGTTCGGTTTCGGCGGCGTTGGTGATCAGTTTCAGGTTGTCACGAATCCATTGCACCGCCGCTCCGGCGATGAAGATTGAACCTTCGACGGCGTAGCTGGTTTGGCCGGCGATCCGCCAGGCGATGGTGGTCAGCAGCCGGTTGCCGGATCGGATCGGCGAATTTCCGGTGTTCATCAGCACAAAACAGCCGGTGCCGTAGGTACTCTTGGTCATTCCCGGCGCGAAGCAGGCCTGGCCGATGGCGGCTGCCTGCTGGTCGCCGGCGATGCCGAGGATCGGCAGGCGGCAGCCGAAGATGGCCGGGTCGGTTTCGCCAAAGTCGGCAGTGCAATCGTTCACGTCGGGCAACAGCGAAGCGGGGATGTCGAACAGGTCGAGCAGATGTGGATCCCACTGCTGACTGTGAATGTTGAACAGCAGGGTTCGGGAGGCGTTGGTGATGTCAGTGGCATGGACCTTCCCCCCGGTCAGGTGCCAGAGCAGGAAGCTGTCGATGGTGCCGAAGGCCAGTTTCCCGGCCTCAGCACGCTGTCTGGCGCCGGGGATGTTTTCAAGCATCCAGCGTAGCTTGCTGGCCGAGAAATAGGGATCGAGCAGCAACCCGGTCCTGGCACTGACGCTCTCCTCATGCCCCTGATGTTTCAGATTGTTGCAATAATCCGCGGTGCGTCGATCCTGCCAGACGATGGCATTGTAAATGGGTTTGCCGCTGTCCCGCTCCCAGAGCAGGGTGGTTTCACGCTGGTTGGTGATGCCGATGGCCTGCACGGTCAGACCTTTGCTGCCGGCTTCGTCAAGGGCCTTGCGGCAGACGGCAAGGGTGGTGCGCAGGATTTCTTCGGGATCATGCTCGACCCAGCCGTCTTGCGGGTAATGCTGACGGAACTCCTGCTGGGCGGTTGCTGAAGGTCGGCCGTTGCGGTCGAAAACAATGGCGCGACTGCTGGTGGTTCCCTGATCAATGGCGAGTATGGCCGTCCTGTCCATGGGAGTCTCCTTGAAAAGATGTTCTTATCATCAATATTCTGGCGGAAAAGTCAACACGTCGCGTTTTCACAAGTGAAAAAAATCTTGCAATATTTTGGGTGAAGTGAATATTATTGTTTGGAAACAAACATTGTTTGCGGTGTTGCCCTCGGGCTTCGTCATGCGTCTGCGGTGGAAAAATGAATAAACGTCAGGAAGAAATTCTGCAGCTGGCCCAGCATCAGGGGTTTGTCTCGATCGAGGCGCTGGCGCAGGCTTTTTGCGTAACGACCCAGACGATTCGGCGTGATATCAACGAACTTTGCAATCAGCAATTGCTGACCCGATATCATGGTGGCGCCGCCCCGGCATCGAGTGTGGAAAATGTCGATTATTCGGCGCGCAAGGTTCTGTGTCTGGATGAGAAGCGGAGAATCGCAGCGCTGTTGGCCAGTCATATTCCCGATCGGGCGTCTCTGTTTATCAATCTCGGGACCACGACTGAAGAGATTGCCAAGGCCCTCCTGGATCATGTCGGTCTCCGGGTGATAACCAATAACCTTAATGTTGCCGCGGCCTTATGTGACAATCCAAGCTTTGAAGTGATTATTGCCGGCGGCGTCGTGCGGCAACGCGATCGAGGCATTACCGGAGAGGCGACCATCGACTTTATCCGGCAGTTTAAGGTTGATTTCGGCATCATCGGGATATCCAGTATCGATGAAGACGGTGCCCTGCTGGATTTTGATTACCGCGAGGTTCGTGTGGCTCAGGCGATTATTGAGAATTCCCGCCAGTTGCTGCTGGCTGCAGATCACAGTAAGTTCGGTCGCAGCGCGCTGGTTCGACTCGGCCATCTTTCTCAGGTCGATGCTCTCTATACCGATCAGATGCCATCGTCGGCAATTACCGCCATTCTGGATGAAAATCATGCGGCACTGCATCTGGCCGGTCCCGCCCCGTGAAGGCAATGCGGATGTTCAGTAACGAGCATAATCGAAAGAACGCTCCTCGTTTGAATGCCACAATAGCCCGGATATTTTTTTCTTATGTCGCTACAGCTTGAAAACCTGAGCAAGTCGGTTGGACCGAATCTGCATATTGATGATGTCTCGCTCTCTCTGGAACCCGGAACATTCAACGTTCTGCTTGGCCGCACCCTTGCCGGCAAGACGACCCTGATGCGTCTCATGGCCGGGCTGGAAAAGCCCAGTACGGGGAGAGTGCTGATGGATGGTCGGGATGTCACCCGGGTACCGGTACGCAAGCGCAATGTCGCCATGGTTTACCAGCAGTTCATCAATTATCCTTCCCTTTCTGTCTACAGGAATATTGCTTCTCCGCTGAAATTGGCGCGGGTGCCGGATGCCGAGATTGATCGTCGGGTACGCGAGGTTGCAGAAATCCTCCACATTGAAGCGCTGCTCGATCGTTTTCCCGAAGAACTTTCGGGAGGACAGCAACAGCGTACGGCGATGGCGCGGGCTCTGGTCAAGGATGCCGAACTGTTGTTGCTCGATGAACCGTTGGTCAACCTCGATTACAAGCTGCGGGAGGAATTACGCGGGGAACTGCGCAGTATTTTTGAACGGCGTAAGTCGATTGTTGTTTACGCCACGACTGAACCGCTTGAGGCTTTGACGCTGGGTGGTAATTGCGCGGTCCTTGACGAAGGCCGCCTGGTGCAGTTCGGGCCGACGGTCGAGGTCTATCAGCGGCCGGCATCAACCCGGATCGCGGAAATATTCAGCGACCCGGCAATGAACTTTGTCGAGGGCAGAATCGGTGACGGTGAATTGCGGCTCGGGACAGCACCTCCGGTGCCGTTGCCGGAGCACCTCAGCGAACTGGCTGCCGGTCATCATCGTTTCGGGATGCGAGCCAGTCACCTTGCCCTTACTCCTCAGTCTGACCGGGATGTCAGCTTTCCGGCGATTGCCGATATGACAGAGATCAGTGGTTCGGAAACCTTTATTCATGTCCGTCACAACGGTGATGCCTGGGTCGCCCAGCAGCCGGGGGTGCACAGTTGTTCTCTGGGTGAACCCTTGCAGGTCTATGTCGACGCCAGTCTTCTTTTTGCTTTCAGTTCCCAGGGGCAATTGCTTGCGGCTCCATCCTCTTTCCCTGCCAGGCTCCGGCCTGAATCTCTTTGAGGCCGTTATCTCATGGCGCTTATCGAATTAAAAAACCTTGCCCACTCCTACCATCCCCATCCCGCCGGGGAAAACGATTATGCCCTGCGACGCATGAACCACAGCTGGCAGGACGGCCGGGCCTACGCTCTGCTTGGACCTTCCGGATGCGGCAAGACAACTCTTCTGAATATCATTTCCGGCCTGCAGAAGCCTTCTGAGGGACAGGTCCTGTTCGACGGCCTGGAGGTGACTGCTCTGCCGCCGGAACAACGCAACATCGCCCAGGTCTTCCAGTTCCCGGTGATCTACGACACCATGACGGTGTTCGACAACCTCGCTTTTCCGTTGCGTAATCGTGGAGTTGCCGTCACTCAGGTTCGCCGGAGGGTTAAAGAGGTTGCTGAGATGCTGGAGTTGAGCGAGGTGCTGAACAAGCGGGCCGCCAATCTCAGTGCCGATGCAAAACAGAAGATTTCCCTTGGTCGCGGTCTGGTTCGCAGTGATGTGGCGGCCATTCTCTTTGACGAGCCGTTGACGGTTATCGACCCGCATCTGAAGTGGTCCCTGCGACGCAAGCTGAAGCAAATTCATGCCCGTTTCAAACTGACCATGGTTTATGTAACTCATGATCAGCTTGAAGCCCTGACCTTTGCCGATCAGGTTGTGGTCATGCATGCCGGACAGGTGGTACAGATCGGCAGTCCGCAGGAACTTTTCGAAACGCCGAGTCACACCTTTGTCGGCTATTTTATCGGCAGCCCCGGCATGAATATCATGCCTTGCCGGCTTGGGGTGAATGGTGTTCAGGTTGAAGGTTTTGAAATCGCCCTTGAGCCACGGCTGCTGCAGGCTGCTGCCGATGCGCAGGGCAATCTGGAAGTTGGTATCCGCCCCGAATTCCTGCAGCTCGCTGACACGGCACGCCCTGGCGGGGTGCCGGTGGAACTGTGTACGGTGGAAGACCTCGGCACTTACCGCATTGTCACGGTGGCGATGGGGAGTCAGCAGTTGAAGATCAAGCTGGATGAGGCCGTTCCCCTTCCCGGAGGCTCCTTGCGAGTCCACTTCCCTCCAGCCTGGACACGGCTTTACGCCGACAGTCACCTGGTTTCGGGAGATGGTGATGAATAAGACGCCCAATAACAAGGCCTGGTTTCTGGTCCTGCCGGTTTTTGCGCTGGTTGCGTTCAGCGCCATCATTCCGTTGATGACGGTGGTCAACTATTCGGTACAGGACATTTTTGACGCCAATACCAGGATCTGGGTCGGCACTGAATGGTTCCGGGAAGCATTGCACGACCCGCGACTGCACGGTGCCCTGATGCGGCAGTTCATCTTCTCCGGCTGTGTGTTGTTGATCGAAATCCCGCTGGGCATTTCCATTGCCCTGTGTATGCCCAACAAGGGGCGGATGGTTTCTCTCTGCCTGGTTCTGCTGGCGTTGCCGTTGCTGATCCCGTGGAATGTGGTCGGAACAATTTTTCAGATTTTCGGCCGTGAGGATGTCGGCCTGGGGGGGGCCGTGATCAATGCTCTCGGCATCCCGTACAACTACTCGGCGTCACCGCTGGCCGCGTGGTTGACGGTGCTGGTGATGGACGTCTGGCACTGGACTTCTCTGGTGGTGCTGCTCTGTTATGCCGGTCTGCAGGCGATCCCTGATGCCTACTACCAGGCGGCCCGCATCGACGGTGCCTCCCGGTGGGCGGTCTTTCGCTATATCCAGTTGCCGAAATTGCGCGGTGTTCTGCTGATCGCGGTGCTGTTGCGCTTCATGGACAGTTTTATGATTTATTCCGAACCCTTTGTGTTGACGGGCGGCGGACCTGGTAATGCCACGACCTTTCTCAGCCAGTTCCTGACCAAGATGGCGGTCGGCCAGTTTGATCTGGGACCGGCTGCGGCCTTTTCACTGATTTATTTCCTGATTATCCTGCTCTTCAGTTGGATCTTTTATACCATTATGACCAACCTGGGCGCCGAAGAGGAAGGCTGAGGAGTTTATCCATGCGACTGCCGAAACGTTACCTGCTGTTGTTGCTTTACCTGGTTTTCCTGCTGCTGCCGATCTACTGGCTGCTGAACATGTCGCTCAAGACCAATGAAGAGATCCTCGGCGGCCTGACGCTGTTTCCTGCTCATCTGACTCTGGCAAATTACCGGGTGATCTTCACCGATGCGTCCTGGTACAGCGGCTATCTGAACTCCATCTGCTATGTGTCGATCAATACGGTGATTTCACTGCTGGTTGCACTGCCGGCAGCCTATGCTTTTTCGCGCTACAGTTTTCTTGGCGACAAGCATATGTTTTTCTGGCTGCTGACCAATCGCATGTCGCCGCCGGCAGTCTTTCTGCTGCCCTTTTTTCAACTTTATTCCAGCATCGGTCTGTTTGATACCCATATCGCCGTGGCCCTGGCGCATTGCCTGTTCAATGTTCCGCTGGCGGTCTGGATTCTCGAAGGTTTCATGTCCGGGGTTCCGAAGGAAATCGATGAAACAGCCTACCTTGACGGCTACAATTTCCCCCGTTTCTTCCTTACGATCTTTCTGCCGTTGATCCGTTCCGGTGTCGGCGTGACAGCTTTTTTCTGTTTCATGTTCAGCTGGGTTGAGTTGTTGCTGGCCAGAACCCTGACATCGGTCAATGCCAAGCCCATCGCCGCCGTCATGACTCGCACCGTCAGTGCCTCGGGCATGGACTGGGGAGTCCTCGCGGCGGCTGGTATGCTGACTATCTTGCCTGGTGTCTTGGTGATCTGGTTTGTGCGTCATCATGTTGCCAAGGGCTTTGCCCTCGGCCGGGTTTAGCGGGAGGCTCTTATGGGATGGATGGCCTGGACAACCTGGACCGCAACCTTTTTCAGCGTCATAGTGCTGATGCTGGTCGCGATGACGCTCTGGCAGATCGTGTCACCCACCCGCGAACGACGCGGCTGGCTGCCAATGAAGACGACTCGTGGAGATCGGCTGTTCATCGGCCTGCTCGGCAGCGCCTACATTCATCTCGGCTGGCTCGGATTGACAGAATTGAGCCTCTGGTGGGCGTTTGCCATCTCCCTGGTTTTTATGTTTCTGATGATGAAACGGGGCTGAGTTCGATGAAGATGACTATCCGTTTTCGCCTCAACCCGTCATCGGCCGGCCTCGCTGATGACGACCCTTTTTCACTGCCGGGGGAAAAGAGGAGCATGGTGGCTTTCTCGATTCCGGAGGCGGTCGGCAACTGAAGTGCAACCCATTCAGGAGGAGACAGGTATGGCAAAGCAACAGAATTTAAGGCATCCGCGGCATTTCTGGTGGCGGGCAGTATTGGCTGTTGGTCTGGTTCTGGGAATGTTTCCAACAGGACCGGTTCAGGCAGAAGACATCTCCGGGTATATGCGGGCCGCGGAGAAATGGGTTGATAGCGAATTCAATCCTTCGACCCTTTCTCGTGCCGAGCAGCTCAAGGAACTGGAGTGGTTCATCAAGGCGGCGGCTCCCTATCGCGGGCAGTCGATCAATGTTGTCTCCGAGACCATCACCACTCATGAGTATGAGTCGAAGGTGCTGGCCAAGGCGTTTTCCGAGATTACCGGCATCAAGCTCAAGCACGATCTGATCCAGGAAGGGGATGTCATTGAAAAATTGCAGACCCAGATGCAGTCGGGACGCAATATCTATGATGCCTATGTCAACGACTCTGACCTCATTGGTACCCATTTTCGTTATGGCAAAGTGGTTCCTTTGAGTGACTGGATGGCCGGCGAGGGCAAGGAGGTAACCTTGCCGACACTCGACGTCAAAGACTTTATCGGCATCAGTTTTACCACCAGCCCGGACGGCAAAATCTACCAGTTGCCTGACCAGCAGTTCGCCAACCTTTACTGGTTCCGTTATGACTGGTTCCAGCGGCCCGACCTGAAGAAGAAATTTAAACAGCTCTACGGCTATGAACTTGGCGTACCTGTCAACTGGTCGGCTTACGAAGATATCGCCGATTTCTTCAGCAACAAGGTCAAGACCATTGATGGTCAACGGGTCTATGGTCACATGGACTATGGAAAAAAAGATCCTTCCCTCGGCTGGCGTTTTACCGATGCCTGGCTTTCCATGGCCGGTGCCGGCGACAAGGGGATTCCGAACGGCAAGCCGGTGGATGAATGGGGCATTCGGGTTGAGAACTGTCGACCGGTCGGTTCCAGTGTCGAGCGCGGTGGAGCGACCAACGGTCCGGCTGCCGTTTATTCGTTGACCAAGTATGTTGACTGGATGAAAAAGTATGCGCCGCCGGAGGCTTCAGGCATGACCTTCTCTGAAGCCGGACCGGTACCAGCGCAGGGCAATATTGCTCAGCAGATCTTCTGGTACACCGCGTTTACCGCTGACATGACCAAGCCCGGTCTGCCGGTGGTTAATGCCGACGGTACTCCCAAGTGGCGCATGGCACCTTCACCGCATGGCCCCTATTGGGAAGAAGGAATGAAACTCGGATACCAGGATGCCGGTTCCTGGACTCTGCTCAAAAGCACTCCGGTGGAACGGCGCAAGGCGGCCTGGCTCTATGCCCAGTTTGTTGTTTCGAAGACCGTATCCTTGAAGAAAACCCTGGTTGGATTGACTCCGATTCGTGAATCGGATCTGCAGTCCGAAGCGATGACCAAGGTGGCGCCGAAACTTGGCGGCCTGGTTGAGTTTTATCGCAGTCCGGCGCGGGTTGCCTGGACCCCGACCGGTACCAATGTCCCTGATTATCCGAAGTTGGCGCAACTCTGGTGGCAGAATGTTGCCGAGGCGGTTACGGGTGAAAAAACTCCACAGCAGGCGATGGACAGTCTGGCTGCACAGCAGGACCGGGTGATGCAGCGGCTTGAGAGGGCCAAGGTCCAGAAGACCTGCGGTCCCAAGCTCAACCCGAAAAAGGACGCCTCCTACTGGCTGAGTCAGCCCGGTTCGCCCAAGCCGAAGCTGGCAAATGAAAAACCGAAGGGGGAGACGGTTCCTTACGAACAGTTGCTTCAAGCCTGGAGCCACGGTCGGGTACGCTGAGCCGGACCAGATGGACCTGGCACATCATACGGGGGCTGGAGGATGCTGCTCCAGCCCCCGAGTTTTGTCTGACGCTCAGCTATTGACCTGAATCAGTAAGTCCCAGTTGGATTGAGAGTGCAAGTGCTTGGTCTGAACGAGATTTCCAAGAATCTGAAGCGCACCCATAGGTTCGCTGGTGATTTTTGGGAAGCACAGGCAGATCAATGACTTGTGCTGTCCGCTGACAAGGGACTCACGGATTCAGGATTGAATCAGGTGAAAAGAACTTATGCCGAGAACAAGCATGCCCAGAGCAGACATCCTTGCCGAATTGCGGCAAGATGAACCCTTCGATTTACTGATCATCGGTGGCGGCGCCACCGGCTGCGGCATTGCTCTCGACGCAGCGAATCGCGGCCTGAAGGTGGCGCTGGTGGAAAAACAGGATTTCGCCGAAGGGACCAGCAGTCGCAGTACCAAGTTGGTGCATGGCGGTGTGCGCTACCTGGAAATGGCCGTCAAGCATCTTGACCGGGTGCAGTACAATCTGGTGCGGGATGGGCTGCATGAGCGGGGGATTCTGCTCAACAATGCTCCGCACCTGGCCTGTCGTCTGCCGCTGGTGACACCGCTCTATCGCTGGCTCGATATCCCCTATATCTATGCCGGACTTAAACTCTACGATCTCCTGGCCGGGAAGCGGGGTCTCGGTCGCAGTCGCCTGCTCAGCCGTCGGGAGGCGTTGCGGCGTTTCCCGCTGTTGCGTGCCGAAGGCCTCAAGGCCGGGGTCCTCTATTATGACGGCCAGTTCAATGATGCCCGTATGGCCCTGACTCTGGCTATGACAGCCCGTGAGCAGGGAGCTCTGGTCGTCAACGATGTTGCCGCGGTTGAACTTCTCAAAGAGGGCCGACGGCTGGTTGGCGCCACCCTGGAAGAGCAACAGACCGGTGAGCGTTTCACACTCAGGGCCAGGGGCATTATCAATGCAACCGGCCCCTTCGTGGACAGCATCCGGCGTTTTGATGCCCCGAATGCGGAACCGATCCTTGAGGCCAGCTCCGGCATTCACATTGTTCTCGATGAACGCTTTGCCCCCCCTGATACGGGGTTGATGATTCCCAAGACTGAGGATGGCCGGGTGCTGTTCGTGTTGCCCTGGGAGGGGCACGCGTTGATCGGCACCACCGACGAGCCAGCCGAGGTCCGTGAACATCCGCGGCCGCTGGAAGAGGAAATCGCCTACCTGTTGCGGCATGTCGGCCGCTATTTCAACCTGCAGGTGACGCTGGGGGATGTCAAGAGCGCCTGGTGCGGGTTGCGGCCGCTGGTGCGCGATCCGAAGGCTTCTGATACCGCCAGGCTTGCGCGCGATCATGTTATTGAGGTCAGTTCTTCCGGTTTGCTGACCATCGCCGGGGGCAAGTGGACCACCTACCGTAAAATGGCGCAGGATGCCGTCGATCATGCCGTCAGGGTCTTCGGACTCAATCCGCTGCGGGACTGCGGCACCGAACAGCTGCCGCTGATCGGTGCCGGCGGAGAACGGCAGGTGATCGAAGCCGAGCTGCGGGAGGAATTCGGGCTGTCCACGGATCTCAGCGGGCATCTCTACCATGCCTATGGCGATCGGGCGCCGGACGTGGCCCGACTGGCAGCCGGGGGGCTGGCGGCGCGGCTGGACGCGAACCATCCCTTCATCGAGGCCGAGGTTGTTTACGCCGCCCGCTTTGAAATGGCGGTGCATGCCGTCGACGTGCTGGCCCGACGTCTGCCGCTGGCCCTGCTTGACCGGGACGCGGCCCGGCGGGCGGCATCCCGGGTGCTGGAACTGCTGGCGGGGGAACTCGGCTGGGATGCAGAACGGCACTCGCGGGAGGCCGCGCTGGTGGAAGAGCGGCTGCGGGAAGGCCTGTAGTAAATCCCTCTTCCCTGGAAAGGGAGGGTTCCCTTCCCCTTACAGACTCGGCAGCAGTTTCTCCGGGATCAGGTCATTGTAAGCCCCGTTGCGCACCAGTTCCCCGGCCTGTTGAATGTCCGGCGCGAAGTAGCGATCCTGGTCGTAGAAGGGGACCCGCGCGCGCAGCCGGCTCCGGGCTTCTTCGAGGGGCCGCGAGGTTTTCAGCGGTCTGCGGAAATCGACACCCTGGCAGGCGGCCAGCAGTTCCACGGCCAGGATTCCGCCGCTGTTGTCGGCCATGTCGCGCAGTCGGCGGGCGGCGAAAGTCGCCATCGAGACATGATCCTCCTGGTTGGCCGAGGTCGGCAGGCTGTCGACGCTGGCCGGGTGGGCAAGGGTTTTGTTCTCGCTCGCCAGGGCCGCGGCGGTGACCTGGGCGATCATGAACCCGGAGTTGAGGCCGCCCTTCTCGACCAGGAACGGTGGCAGCTTGCTCAGGTTGCTGTCGATCAGCAGAGCGATACGCCGCTCGGCCAGGGCGCCGATTTCGGCGATCGCCAGGGCCAGGTTGTCGGCGGCCATCGCCACCGACTCGGCGTGGAAGTTGCCGCCGGAGAGGATGTCGCAGTCGGCGCTGAAGACCAGCGGGTTGTCGGAAACGGCATTGGCCTCGGTGACCAGTACCCGCGCGGCATGACGGATCTGCTCCAGGCAGGCGCCCATCACCTGCGGCTGGCAGCGCAGCGAGTAGGGGTCCTGCACCGCCTCGCAGTTGCGGTGGGAATCCTCGATCTCGCTGCTGTCGAGCAGGCTGCGGTAGGCGGCGGCGGTGTCGATGCAGCTCTGATGACCGCGGACGGCGTGAATCCGCTCGTCGAAGGGTTTGCGGCTGCCGAGGGCCGCCTCGACGCTGAGGCTGCCGCAGACCAGGGCGGCGGCGAACAGGTCCTCGGCGGCGAACAGTCCGCGCAGGGCGAACGCGGTCGAAGCCTGGGTGCCGTTGAGCAACGCCAGTCCCTCCTTGGGGGCCAGCCGGAACGGTTTCAGACCGGCGATCTCCAGCCCCTTGCGACCCGGCAGCCGCCGGCCGTGGTGCAGTACCTCCCCCTCGCCGAGCAGCACCGTCGCCATGTGCGCCAGCGGCGCCAGATCGCCGGAGGCGCCGACCGAGCCTTTTTCCGGGATGCAGGGATAAACCTGGGCGTTGAGCAGGCGGATCAGGGCTTCGATCACCTCGCGGCGGATGCCGGAGTAGCCCCGCGCCAGGCTGTTGATCTTCAGCACCAGCAGCAGCCGTACGGTCGCTTCGCGCATGAACGTACCGATGCCGGCGGCATGGGAGAGGACGATGGAACGCTGCAGGGTTTCCAGTTCGTCGTTGGGGATGCGGGTGTTGGCCAGCAGGCCGAAGCCGGTGTTGACCCCGTAGACCACCCGGCCCTGCTCGATGACGTCGTGAACGGTGGCGGCCGACCGGTCGATTGGCTCCGCGGCTTCAGGACAGAGACTGAGTTCAACCGGCTGCGCCTGGACCTTGCGCAGGGTGGCGAGGTCGAGTTGGCCGGGAGTGAGTTGCAGTTTGAACATGGTGAGACTCCGTTTTCAGGTAGAGAATTGGGCCACCAAGACACCAAGAACACCAAGAAAATCAGAAACCGGGACAAAAACAAGAAAACTGAGTGCAAAGCCTTTGTCCAGGTTTATTTATTGGGGATCTTGATCAAAAAGGCTCTTCTTGGTGTCCTTGGTGCCTTGGTGGCTAAAAAATATCAGCTGTCCAGCATCGGCAGATCCAGCCCCTGCTCCCGCGCGCAGTCGCGGGCGATCTGATACCCGGCGTCGGCGTGGCGCATGACGCCGCTGGCGGGATCATTCCACAAGACCCTTCGCAGGCGTTTTTCGGCCGCGTCTGTGCCGTCGGCGACGATCACCAGCCCGGCGTGCTGGCTGAAGCCCATGCCGACCCCGCCGCCGTGGTGCAGGCTGACCCAGGTGGCGCCGCCGGCGGTGGAGAGCAGGGCATTCAGGAGCGGCCAGTCGGAAACCGCGTCGGAGCCGTCGAGCATCCCCTCGGTTTCGCGGTTGGGGCTGGCGACCGAGCCGGAATCGAGATGGTCGCGGCCGATCACCACCGGGGCCCGCAGTTCACCGCTCTTGACCATCTGGTTGAAGGCGATACCGAGACGGGCGCGGTCCTTGAGTCCGACCCAGCAGATGCGTGCCGGCAGTCCCTGGAAATGGATGCGTTCCTTCGCCATGTCGAGCCAGTTGTGCAGGTGCGGATCGTCCGGGATCAGCTCCTTGACTTTAGCGTCGGTCTTGTAGATGTCCTCTGGGTCGCCGGAGAGTGCCGCCCAGCGGAATGGGCCGATCCCTTCGCAGAACAGCGGCCGGATGTAGGCGGGCACGAAGCCGGGGAAGTCGAAGGCGGTTTTTACCCCCTCTTCGAGAGCCATCTGGCGGATGTTGTTGCCGTAGTCGAAGGTGGCGGCGCCGCGGCGCTGCAGTTCGAGCATTGCCTCGACGTGCCGGGCCATCGACTGCTTCGCTGCCTTGACCACCCCCTGCGGATCGCTCTGCCGCCGCTCATCGGCCTGCCCCAGGCTCCAGCCCGCCGGCAGGTAGCCGTTGAGCGGATCGTGGGCGCTGGTCTGGTCGGTGCAGACATCGGGGGAGATCCCCCTTTCGACCAGTTCCGGCAGCACCTCGGCGCAGTTGCCGAGCAGCCCGACGGAGACCGGCCTGCGTTCTTTGCCGGCCTGCTCGATCAGTTGCAGGGCGTAGTCGAGGTCAGTTGTCTTGCGGTCGAGGTAGCCGGTCTGCAGGCGCTTGTCGATGCGCGATTCGTCGCATTCCACCGCCAGCATCGAGAACCCGGCCATGGTCGCCGCCAGCGGCTGGGCGCCGCCCATGCCGCCGAGGCCGCCGGTGAGAATCCAGCGCCCGGAGGCATCGCCGCCGAAGTGTTTTTTCGCCACTTCGACGAAGGTCTCGTAGGTGCCCTGGACGATGCCCTGCGAGCCGATGTAGATCCAGGAACCGGCTGTCATCTGGCCGTACATCATCAGTCCTTCACGGTCGAGCTGGTTGAAATGCTCCCAGGTCGCCCAGTGCGGCACCAGGTTGGAGTTGGCGATCAGCACTCGCGGCGCGTCGGGGTGGGTCGCAAAGACACCGACCGGCTTGCCCGACTGCACCAGCAGGGTCTCGTCGTCGCCCAGGCGCCTGAGCACTTCGACGATCCTGTCGAAACACTCCCAGTCACGGGCGGCGCGGCCGATGCCGCCGTAGACCACCAGCTCTTCGGGGCGTTCCGCGACTTCGGGGTCGAGGTTGTTCATCAGCATCCGCAGCGGCGCTTCGGTCAGCCAGCTGCCGGCGCTCAGTTCGGTGCCGCGCGGGGCGCGGATCACCCGGTTCGGGTCGTGTCGGTTGGACATGAGTGTTCTCCTTGTCAGGCGTTTGTCGCTCTGCCATAGAGGCAAATTGGCCACCAAGGCACTAAGATCACCAAGAAATCCTCAAGTTTTTTGTTTTTCTTGGTGTTCTTGGTGACTTGGTGGCGAGTTGTTCAGCAGCAGGTGGCAGAGCCTCGCCGCCACCTTCGCCGTGCGTCCGTCGATGTCGTACGTGGGGTTGTACTCGGCGATGTCGGCCAGGCGCAGTTTCTTTCCCGCCTGGCGGCGGATCCGTTCCAGCAGGTGTTCGAGGATCTCCAGCGGCAGGCCGCGGGTTGCCGGAGCGCTGACGCCGGGGGCGACGGCGGCCGGCAGGAGATCAAGATCGATGCTCAGGTAGAGGGCGTCGCAGTCGGCGATAAAATTGTGCAGCCTGTTCTCGACCGGGGCCAGGTTCCAGGGGACCAGCTCGCGGTCCTCAATGATGACGGTCCTCAGTTCAGCGGCGCGGCGGAAGAGGGCGGCGCTGTTGGCCGGACGGCTGATGCCGAGGCAGAGGTAGTGGAAGCTGAATCCGGCCTCCTGTGTCGCGGCGGAGAGTTGGGCGAAGGGGGTGCCGGAACTGGCGCGGGGGTCGTTGCGCAGGTCGAAATGGGCGTCGCAGTTGATGACCCCGATGCGGCCGGTCTGCTTTTTCCTCTGCAGGTGGCGCAGCAGGCCGCAACCGCTGCCGCAGGCGATCTCATGGCCGCCGCCGAGCAGCAGGGGGAAATGACCGGCATCCAGCAGTGTCGCGACCATCCCGGCCTGCTCCTCCTGCAGCGCTTCGAGGTTGTCCCCGTCGATCATCAGGTTGCCGGCATCATAGAGAGGGCCGTCAAGATGCCAGGCCTGTCCGGCCAGGGCGCGGCGGATGGCATCGGGCCCGGCGGCGGCGCCGGGGCGGCCCTGGTTGCGGCGCACTCCTTCGTCACTGCAAACGCCGAGCAGCACCGTGCCGGGCGGCGTGTCCGGTCGGTAGGGATGGGTCCGCTGGTGCCAGCGCAGAGCGTCCGGCCCGTCGGCGGAGTCGAGACGCCCCTGCCAGAGGCTCATTTCAGCTGAACGGCGCATGGTCGATTTCTCCGGCAAAGATGCGCTGTCGTGGTGCGAAGGTGCCGACCTCGGCGGCCAGTTGGTCCGGGTGGTCGATCTCCCAGAGCAGCATGTCGGCCCGGTAGCCGGGCGCAAGGATGCCGAGCTGATCGCCCAGCCCCAGGGCGCGGGCGGCATGCCGGGTGACCCCGGCCAGTGCTTCCTCGGGCGAGAGCCCGAACAGCACGCAGCCCATGTTCATCGCCAGCCGCAATGAGGCCAGCGGTGAACTGCCGGGGTTGAGATCGGTCGCCAGGGCGATGGAAACCTGTTGCTTGCGCAGTTCCGGTACTGGCGGCCGCCGGGTTTCACGCAGGAAGTAAAAGGCGCCCGGCAGCAGTGTGGCGACGGTACCGGATGACTTGAGAGCGGCAATCCCTTCATTGTCGAGGTGTTCGAGATGGTCGACCGACCAGGCGCCATGGCGCGCGCCCAGAGCCGCGGCCCCGCTGTTGCCGAGCTGTTCGGCGTGCAGCTTGAGGCCGAGGTCATGGCGCCGCGCGGACAGCAGCAGGCGTTCGGTCTGTTGCGGGTCGAAGGCGATGCTCTCGCAGAAGACGTCCATCGCGTCGGCCAGACCTTCTGCTGTCACCTTGGGCAGCAGCCGTTCGCAGATCAGTTCGACATAGTCATCGGCCCGCCCGATGAACTCCGGCGGGACGGCATGGGCGGCCAGCAGGGTGGTGCGGACGCGCACCGGGAATTCTTCGCCCAGGGCGCGGGCGGCCCGCAGAATTTTCAGCTCATCATCGCAGGTCAGCCCATAGCCCGACTTGATTTCGACCGTCGTCACTCCTTCGTTGAGCAGGGCCCGCAGACGGGGGCGTGCCCGGGTGATCAGTTCCCGTTCGCTGAGGGCGCGGGTGGCCCTGACGGTGGCGAGGATGCCGCCGCCGTCCCGGGCGATTTCGGCGTAGTCGGCGCCGGCGAGCCGTCGGGTGAATTCGTCGCTGCGCTGACCGCCCCAGATCAGGTGGGTGTGGCTGTCGATCAGCCCCGGTGTCAGCCAGGCGCCCCCGGCATCGATCGGTTGGCCCGGCAGGGCGCTCAGATCAAGCTCCGTCATGGGGGCCAGCGCCCGGATCCGTCCCCGGCAGATACCGATGACGCCCTGTTCAACGATACCGTAGGGGCCGGGGCGCTGCGGGTCCATGGTTGCCAGGTTGGCGTTGATCCAGATCTGTTCGCATTGCTGCCAGGGGGGGTGCATCGGCTCTCCTTCGAGTATTCTTTGACTTGTCTCTTAATTGTATATACAATGCTAGACAAATGGCAAGAACGTTTTGTTTATTTTCGAGGTATCGATGAAGGGTCCGGGTGTTCAGCCGCGCTATCGGGCGGTCAAGGAATATATCAGCGACAAGATCCGCAGCGGAGACTATCCCGCAGGGGCGCGGATTCCGACCGAGCAGCAGCTGACCGAAATGTTCGCTGTCAGTCGCATGACCGTCAATCGTGCCCTGCGGGAACTGGTTGCCGAGGGCCTGCTGCTGCGGCGCCAGGGGGTCGGCACCTTTGTCAGCAGCGTCCGGGCCGAGTCCCCGTTGCTGGAGATTCGCAACATCGCCGACGAGATTCGTGACCGGCATCACGTCTACAGCAACCGCCTGGAATGTCTGGAGGTGGCCCGGGCGGATGAACGGATTGCCGCCCGGCTGGGGGTTGCCGTCGGCGCGGAGATCTGGCATTCGCTGCTGGTTCACCTCGAGAACGGGGTCCCGGTGCAGTTGGAAGACCGTTATGTGCGCCGGGACATCGTGGCCGATTACGGCGCGCAGGATTTTTCCCGGCAGACGCCGAACCAGTATCTCAGTACCTTGTTTCCCCTCTCGGAGCTGGAGCATATCGTCGAGGCGATCCTGCCGGAAGAACGGGTCCGGCGGCTGCTGGATATGGATTGTCACGATCCCTGCCTGCTGGTGACCCGCCGGACCTGGTCGGGGCAGCAGCTGGTCAGCTGTGCCTGTCTCTACCATCCCGGCAGTCGTTACCGCCTCTGTTCACGCATCGGCACGACCGATTGACCTGTCACCGGGCCGAGGGTATGCTCGCGCAGAGACGCGGAGACACACCTGAATCAGTGAGCTTGCCACCGGCGAATAGCGCAAGCCATTGACCTGCCTGCGCTTCCCAAAAATCACCGGCGAACCTATGGGTGCGCCTTAGATTTTTGAAAATCGCATCCAGGCCAAGCACTTACACTCTTCATCCGGCACAAACCCACTGATTCAGGTACAGAGAAAGCGCCAGAGGTTTAGACTACTTTTTTGCGCTCTCTGCGTCAGACATTGAATGCTTTTTCACCAAGGATTCCCATGCGCCTGCCTTCCCCCCTGCTGTCCGGTAAACTGGTCCGGCGCTACAAGCGTTTCTTTGCCGATATCGAGCTGGATGACGGCACCCTGGTCACTGCCCATACCCCCAATACCGGATCGATGCTGCAGTGTGCGGTTCCCGGTTTCCCGGTCCTGCTCTCGGCCAACGACAACCCGAAACGCAAGCTGAAATACACCCTCGAACTGATCCGCGTGAACGGTTGCTGGGTCGATACCCACACTCAGCGCACCAACCGGGTGGTTGAGGAGGGGCTGCGCGGCGGGGCGATTGTCGAACTGGCCGGCGGCGAGGTGCGGCCGGAATATTGTTTCGGCGACAGTCGACTCGATTTCCTGGTCGAGCGCGGCACGGAGCGCGCCCTGGTCGAGGTGAAGAACGTCACCCTCACCGACGGCGGCAGCACGGCGCTGTTTCCCGATGCCGTCACCCTTCGCGGGCAGAAGCACCTGCGGGAACTGGCCGAGGCGCTGGAGCAGGGTTACCGGGCGGTCATCTTCTTTCTCGTCCAGCGCGGGGAGGCCGAGACGTTTGCCCCGGCCGACGAGATCGATCCGGAGTATGGACGCCTGCTGCGGGACGTGGCCGGCAAGGGGGTGGAGGTCCTGGCTTACCGGACCTGCGTCAGCGAAACGGAAAACCGCATCGGGGTGCGGTTGCCGGTGAGGTTGTGAAACCTGTTTGCCGCCAAGAAAAGCCTTTTTAACGGAGAGACGCTGAGAAGGAGAGTGCGCAGAGTCAATTCAAAGTCGGGTTTGAGGTGTTCAAAAACATAATGATTTCTCTCTGCCTCTCCTTCTCTCGGTCTCAGCGTTGAAATTCTTGACGTTCTTGGTGTCAGAAAACAGAGATTAAAATGAAAACTGTCGGCCTGATAACCGAATACAATCCCTTCCACAACGGCCACCTGCACCATCTGCGGGAGAGCAGGAGGCTCGCCGGTGCCGAGGTGGCGGTGGCGGTGATGAGCGGGCATTTTCTGCAGCGCGGGGAACCGGCGCTGGTGGACAAGTGGCGGCGGACGCGGATGGCGCTGGCGGCCGGGGTGGATGTGGTGGTGGAGTTGCCCTTCGCCTGGGCCTGCAACAGCGCCCCGGTGTTTGCCGCGGGGGCGGTGCGCTGCCTCGACGCGCTGGGTGGGGTTGACGCGCTCTGTTTCGGCAGTGAGGGTGGCTCTCTTGCCCCGCTGCGGAAGGCTGCCGAACTGCTGTCGCGCAAGCGCGAGTCTATTGAGAAAGAAACCCGGCGACGGCTGCGGCAGGGGGTGACGTATCCGGCGGCGCGGGCGCAGGTGGTCGCGGAGCTGGCGGATGAGGAGACCGCGAACCTGCTGGCCGGCCCCAACAATATCCTTGGAATCGCGTATCTCAAGGCGTTGGCGCAGTTCGACAGCCCGATCCGGCCCCTGACGCTGAAGCGGGTCGGGACCGGCTATCACGACCTGCAGGCGAGCGGGCGCATCGCCAGCGCCACCGGTATCCGCGCCATGCTGGCAAAAGGTGAGGGGGTTGCGGACTACCTGCCGCATGAAAGCGCGACTGTCCTGACCGATGCGCGGCTGGAGGGGTTATGTGTCGATCCCGAACAACTCTACCGGCAGTTGGCGACTGTCATCCTGCGCAACCCGGCAAGGCTCACGGAGATCTACCAGGTCGACCATGGTCTGGAAAAGAGGCTGGTGGAGGCTGCCCGCAGCTGCGGCGAGATCAGCGCTCTGGTTTCGGCGGTCAAATCACGCCAGTTGACCCGCACCCGCATTCAGCGCGTGCTCTGTTATGTGCTGCTGGACGTGGAGAGGGCGCTGATGAAGAGAACGCTGGCGAGCGGTCCGCTCTACCTGCACCTGCTCGGCTGCAGCGAACGGGGTCGGTCCTGGCTGGCATATACGCGCAAGCGCCGCAGCCTGCCGCTGGTGCAGAATTTCAGTCGCGTCCATGCCACCCTGAAACGCCTCTACGGAGCGGATGCCGGTCGTTACGAGGAAGCGCGAGGGCAGCTGGCGATGGAGGAACGCGCCACCCAACTCTACGCGCTGCTGCTGAAGCGGCGTCCGGTCGGCAGCCTGCAGCGCGACTACCTGCATGACGCCGTAACGGTCTGAGCCGGCTCAGTCGGTGATCAGGTTGGGCAGTTCATCAGTATCGTCGGCGCGCGGCGGGAAACTTTCAGCCAGCAGCTCGCCGCACTCGGAGATTGCCGCGCAGAGAGCATCGCAGAGCCGTTGTTGCTTGATGCCCTGAACGATGTCGGCAACGATGGTGTCCCATTTCTGCTGGGGAACCTTTTCGCTGATGCCGCGGTCGGCGAGGATGCGGACGCGGCGTTCAAAGAGGGAGATCAGGATCAGGATGCCGGTCCGGTCGCGGGTCTCGTGCAGACCATGTTCGAGGAAGGAGACCAGTGCCTTCTCCTCCACTTCGGCCTCGATTTCGGCCGGGTGGATCAGGCGTCGCTTGAGTCCGGGTGTGAAGCGGATCAGGAAGAAGAAAAGAGCGAACAGGACCGCGTAGATCGGCAGGAAGAACCAGATCGATTCGTCCCCGAAGGCCCAGCTCAGGGTCAGCCCGCCTGCCAGGGCGGCACATCCGGCTCCGACCAGTTCGGCCCGCGGGTAGTCGTAGCTGTGGTCGACGATCAGCGGCACCAGCTCGCCGCTGGTGCGTAATTCGGCTTCCGCTACCGCCTGTTCGATGCGTTGTTTCTCTTCCGCGGTGAGGATGGTTTTGGTTGTCGGTTCGGGCATGGTTTGTCCTTGCTCATTCGAATTGATTTGGGGCGCCAAGGAAACCTTTTTTAACAGAGAGGCGCAGAGGTGGAAGAGCGCGCTTGATAAGCTCAAAATTTGATTGAAATTTCACCGGCCCAGAGTTTCCTCTCCCTCTCAGCCCCTCTCCGACTCTGCGTTGAGAGCCTTTTCTTCCCTTGGTGCTTTTGGCGTTTTGAGTGAACAGGGTGCGCAGGTGGTCTACCAGCCGCCCGACGATCCACCGCCGCCGAAGCCGCCACCACCGAAGCCGCCGAAGCCCCCGCCGCCTCCGCCGAAGCCCCCGCCAAGCCCCCCGCCGCCGATCCAGAAGCCGCCGCGGCGGTAGTGGCGGCCGCGGAAACGCCGTCCCCCGCCGAGCAGCAACATGCCGGGACCGAAGAAGAGCAGCAACGGCAGCAGTCCCCAGGGGCTGCGCTTTTTCTTGCGCTTGGATTGTCCATCGGCCCGGTATTCGCCGCGGACCGCCTGCACCATGCCGTTGATGCCGGCGATGATGCCGCCGTCGAAATCCCCGAGGCGGAAATGGGGAACAATTTCATTGTCGATGATGCGTCCGGCCAGCAGGTCGGTGAGTCGGCCTTCGAGGCCATAGCCGACCTCGATGCGGACCTTGCGTTCTTCCTTGGCGACCAGCAGCAGGGCGCCGTTATCCTTGCCCTTCTGTCCCAATCCCCATTTTTCGGCGACCTTGAGAGCATACTCTTCCAGCGATTCCCCCTTCAGTGTGGGGATGGTCAGCAGCGAAATCTGCGTCGAATCGCTCTGCTCGAACTGGCGCAGGAACTGTTCAAGCCTGGTGCGGGTTTCAGGCGCCAGCAGTCCGGCCCGGTCATTGACGAAGCCGGTCGCGGTCGGTACTTCAAGGGCGAGGGCCGGAGCAGTCAGCAGCAACCCGGTAATAAGAAGAAGCAGCAGGCGGCGCATGGTTCTCAAAATTTCACCTTAGGAGCCTGCTCGGCGCCCGCCGTGGCCTTGAAGGGTTCCTTGCGCTCAAGATGCAGCAGCATACTGTTGGTCAGGTTGTTGGGAAAGGTGCGGATCGACGTGTTGAAGATCTGGACCGCCTTGTTGTAACGCTGGCGGGCGACGTTGATGCGGTTTTCCGTTCCTTCCAGTTGGTGCTGCAGATCGCGGAAGTTCTGGTTGGCCTTCAGGTCCGGATAACGCTCGGCAACCACCAGCAGCCGGGAGAGAGCGCTGGAGAGCTGCCCCTGGGCCTGCTGGAATTTCTGCAACGACGCGGCGTTGCCGAGATCCTTGGTTGAAATGGTGGTTTTACCGACGCTGGCGCGGGCTTCGGTTACCGCCTGCAGGGTTTCTTTCTCGTGGGCGGCGTAGGCCTTGACCGTCTCCACCAGATTGGGGATCAGGTCGGCGCGGCGTTGATAGGTCGCCTCGACATCGGCCCAGGCGGCGAAAACCGCTTCCTCGTTTTTCTGAATCTGGTTGTAGCCGCAGCTGGTCAGCAGTGGAACGGTCAGCAGCAGGACGGTAAACAGGCGCAGGGCGCGGGTCATGATCGGCTCCTTGTGACAGGTGGAATGGTTGTTCTGTCAATATAGGGAGCCGGAGTCTCCTTGTAAAGGGGACATGGCGATATTAATCCTGAAACAGTGAGGCCCGTGTCGGCGGACAGCACAAGTCATTGCTCTGCCCGAGTTGCCCAATAATCACCAGCGAACCTGCGGGTGCGCTGCAGATTTTTGTAAATCACATTCAGACCAGGTACTTGCACTCTCCATCCAACAGGAACTCACTGATTCAGGTTAATGGGTGGTTGCATGCAGCGGTTGCTGGTGCCGGCTGCTGAGCTCCGGTGCCCGGTAGGACAGCATCTCGTCTCTGGCGGCCGGCAGGCTGAAACGGACCTCGGTTCCTTCTCCGGGACGGCTCTGCAGATTGATGGTACCGCCGTGAGCCTGGACGATGGCCCGGCAGATGGTCAAACCGAGTCCAAGCCCCTCGACATCTCCGGCAATGCCGGCGCTGCGGAAATGACGATCGAAGGCGCGAAGCTCATCGTCACTGTTCATGCCGTGTCCCTGGTCGCAGACGCTGACCTGGACCATCTCCTGCCAGATGCCGGCCTGCAGCCGGACTGAGGTTCCTGAAGGGGCGTACTTGACGGCGTTGGAGAGCAGGTTGTGCAGCACCTGTTCGACTCTTTGCCGGTCATAATGCGTCGGCAGTCGTTCACTCGCGAGTTCCAGTTCGAAGTTGTAGTCCGGGTGTTCCCAGCGGAACTGGTCGCAGACCTTCTGCAGCAGAGGCCGCAAGTCCGCGTCTTCCCGCTGCAGCTGGAAACCATGTCCCTCTTCCAGGCGGGCCATGGTCTGCAGGTCTTCGATGATGCGCTGCAGCAGTTTTCCTTTCTGCAGGATGTGGTGCAGAAACTGCTGCCGTTGTTCAAGTTTGATCCGGGTGCTGTCGAGCATCAGTTCAGTGAACCCAATGATCGATGTCAGCGGGTTGCGTAATTCGTGACCGATGGAGAGCAGAGCGGTGGAACGTTTCTGTTGCAGGCCCCTTTCACCACTGGCATCGGCCAGGACCAGGGTTGCCCCGATCAGTACTCCGGAACTGTTGCGTATCTGCTCCGCCCAGACCCGCAGGTCGTGTCGGGAATCACCGGTTTTCCAGCTCAACAGGGTCTCCCGGTCACCGGCATCGCGGGCCAGCAACTGCTGCAGGGGACGGGTCAGGGGATGATGTCGCAATGCGTCGGCCAGCGGTTGGTGAAGCATGGAGCGGGCGTCGAGTCCAAGCAGTTTCGCGGCCCGGCCGGTGCAGAGGGCAACCTGTCCCCGCCCGTCGATACCGATGATGCCGACCGGCAGTGATTCCAGCATCAGGCCCAGCTGGCAACGCCAACCGCGTGCCGTGGCCAGTTCGTTTTCCAGTCGGCGATACCGTCTGCGCAACTGCTCGTGATCGCGGCGCAGTTCGGCCAGCTCATCCTGGAGTTGTGTCAATTCAGTGACTTCGATTTCTTTGGCGGTTGTCTCCATTGACATCGGCAACCCTCGCTTTCCGGATTGAAAAACATCTTTTAATTCGACAGATTACCCTGTTCAGACGGGTGGATCGTGTTGCCCCCCCCCTCAGGCGGGAAATCGACTCCGGATGAAGTGAAATCGCAAGGGGAGTGCCAAGGTTTTCATGAATGCCGGGAGCAGGAGGGCAAGATACTGAAAAACAAAAGAAAGTTTTGTCGTGCGCGGAATCGGTTCCGGGGATGGGGAGGGGTGGTTCGCCTGTCAGAGTCAAAATGCCGACGGTTTCAGTTTGTTTCGGTCTGTCCTTCGAGATCGAGAATCTGGTCGGTGATTTCGGAGAAGGCTATATCATGGCTGATCAGAAAGAGCTGATCGTACCAGTGCTCGGTGACCTCTTCCCGGCCGACGTCGATGGCGCGGAAGGCGCGGGCGAGATTTTCGCGGCGGGCGGCGTCGAGATTGGAGGTTGGTTCGTCGAAGAAGGCGATGCGGGCGCCGATGGTCTGCAGCATGGCCAGGCGCAGGGCGACTACGGCACTCATGGTCTGTCCGCCGGACAACTGGTCGTCAGCCCGTTCGCGCAGTCGGCCCTCGTGCAGGTCGCGCAGCACGATGCGATACTCTTCGCCCCAGGCCAGTTCTTCATCGGCTTCGGCAATGATGCGGTAGATGCGGTTGGCGCGCTGGCTGATCTCTTCGCGGAAGCGTTCGGAGAGGTAGCTTGAGACATTGCGAAAGACCCGGTTGCGGAGAAATCTGACCAGTTTTTCCTTTTCCTTCCAGGTTCTGACCTGCGCCTGCCGGGCGGTGATCTCTGTTTCAATCTGCTTGAGCCGGTCGATTTCATCGGCCAGCCGTTTCACGTCCTTCCCGAGTCCTACGGCCTTCTGGCCCAGGGCACCGACTTCGCGGCCCAGTTCATCCTTCTGTCGACGCAGCGCCTGGTGCCGGACGGTATCATACTCCCTGCTTTCCGCCTTGAGCTCGGTTTCTCCGGTCCTGAGATCCTGTTGCAGGCGGGCCAGGAGCTGCTCGAACTTTCGCAGCTCGGTTTGCAGTCCTTCGAGCCTGGACGCCTGTTCCCGGTGGGCCATGTAGAGATCACGCGCCGGCCGGTGCCGTTTCTGTTCGGCTTCCATCTGTTCAATCATGGCGGCCAGGTTCGCATATTCCTTGAGCGCCGTCTGTTTTTCGGTCAACTGCCGCTGGAGTGCGTCCCGGTCTCTTCCTGATCGTTCCAGCCCTGCGGCACGCTCCTGATTGGCCTTGAGTTTTATGGCCAACCCAGCTGCCTGCTCATCAAGTGTTCTGAGCTGCACCTCGAAGGCCTTGAGTTGTTCGGCGGCCCGGCTCGCCTCTTTTTCCGTCTGCTCCAGTCGAGCCAGCTCTTTTTCCATCGCTTCTCGTTCCGCGGCAAGTTCGGCCAGCCTGGTAGAGAAGAGATCCCCCGGTGGTTTCTCGGCGATGTTCAGGCAGGGGTCCTGAAAGAACGGACAGATCCCCTCGGCGAGCTTGTCTTTTCCTTCCTCAAGCCCGGTGCGGCGGCCATCGAGTTGTCCGAGCCGCGAACGCACCGCGATGATTGCTTCGCGCACCTCCGGCAGTCGGGCAGCCAGCTTTCGCGTCGTTGGGTCAACCTCCAGTGTCCTGCGTTTCTCGGTGAGGTTCCGCTCCTCGTCCGCAACTTCGAGCATCGCCCTCTCAATGGCCTTGCTTTCGGCAGCGTGGCGCGCGGTCAGCGCTGAGAGCTGTTTCTCGAATTGCGCCATCTCCTGTTCCAAACGGTGCTGCACCTTGGCCTGTTCGCGCAACTCGACCAGTCTCTTTTCCGCCTGCTCGCAGGCCTGTTTGCCGGCCATGTTTTCGCTCACCACCCGGCGGGACTTCTCCGCTTCGGCGATCAGGATTTTCTGGGCGGCGACCCGTTCCCTGCCGTTGTCGATTCGCTCCTTGAGCTTGTCGATTTCGGTGCCGAGGGCCTTGATCTTCTGTTCGCGCCTGTCGATCTCAACCAGCTGTTCCTCAAGTTTCTGGAGCTCCTGGCCCTTGCCGTGGCACTCCTGTTCCGTCCGGGCGAGGTGTTGTATGGCATCTTTGTGCGCGGAACGTTTCTCCGGCAGGACCGCCAGCTGCTCCTTCAGTGGACCGATGGCGCTTTCCAGCACGCTGACCTTGTTCGCGATGGCCTTGAGCAGGGCGTTGGACCGGGTGAAGGTCTTGCGCCAGGTGTCGATACCGAGAATTTCATCGAACTTGTCCCGACGTCTGGTCGGCTGTCTGATGACGAAGGGGCCGAGGAACTCATGCTGGAAGGGGCCGATCACCAGTTCGAACTGCTCGGCGAGGGATCGCCCGTTTTCGAGGCCAAGCAATTCCTTCAGCCGCGCCTCGGTTTCCCTGATATCCTTGTGCTCCTCGACCTCGAAAGCTCCGCCGACCTCTTTGGCCAGCAGCCATTTTGCCGGGGTGCCGACGGTGCGGCTGACCTGGAAGCGCTCTTTCCGGGCCTCGAAAAGGATCGTGATCTCCCCCTTTTTCGCGCCGATGGAGATGAAACGCTCGACGTTGCCGACAAAGCTCTGCGCGTCGACTCCGAACAGGGCGTAGCCGATCGCTTCGAAGATGGTACTCTTGCCGATGCCGTTGGGACCGGCGAGGACGTTGATTCCCGGGGAGAAACTGAGATCAAGATCGCGGTGCGACTTGATATTTTTCAGCCGGATGGAGAGGATCCGCATGGTGGTTACGTCTCCTCTGTGCCCAGCAGGGCCAGCAGTTCGTCTTCATCCACCTCGTTCTTCTGCAGCATGTCACGCAGCGTCAGTGACAGTTTCACCAACTCATCCTCGCGTCCCCGGTAGTCACTGCCGGAGCCGATCAGTTCGCGGAGCACATCCTGTTCGATCTCGGCGAGGCTCTTTTTCTCAGTCGCCGCGTCTCCGGCACTGCTGACCAGTGACAGGTGATTCTTGATTTCCACGTGCAGGGGGGAGGCGATCTCTTCCAGGGCGAGGCGCAGTCGTTCCCGCCCGAGTTCGAAGGGATGGAAGCTCACTTTGCCGACCAGCTTCAGTTCCAGCAGCGGCCGGCGTTTATCGGCAGGGAGGAGTTCTCCGACCCGGGTGAGGCATCTCTCAAGTGCCTGTTCGGCGTTTTGCGATCCCGACAGGTCGATGGTCGCGACCAGCATCGGGCGGGGGGCGGTGGTCCGGAACTCGGCAGAGAAAGTTCCGTTCTCAAATGACACCAGGTAACAGCCTTTGTCGTACGTCTCTTCACCGAAATTGACCCGCTCCGGAGAACCGGGATTGAAGGCGTAGGGCTGTCCATCCGAAGTTTCGACAATATAGGGTTTATGGCCATGGCCGAGGGCGACGTAGCCGAAGGTTCCGGCGAGGGGGTGGGCCTCCTCCGGCTTCATGTTGCCGATCTCCACCGGCGAGTAGCTCCAGATGCCGACATGAAAAAGGAGCAGATTATTCTCGGTGGTTACCGCATCGCAGATCCGCTCGACGTGGCTGCCGGCCTGGGCGCCGATGTAGCCGAGGCCGTAGATGTTGACATCGCCGATCTTGATCCGTCCCCCCAGTCCGGTCTCCTCATCGAAAGGATCGAAGCGGTAGCCGCCATCATCTGTCCGGGTCGGGCGCAGTAGGCGGATGTAGCCCATCTGTGACAGAGCCTCCATCCAGGAGACGCTGTCACGGCGGTGAATCCAGTCATGGTTTCCCTCGATGGCGATGCAGGGGATGCCGACCTCCTTGAGGGGCTGGAGGGATGCGATGGTGCGGGCGAAGGTGCGCGGCAGGATCTGGCCGACGTGGAACAGGTCGCCGCTGATCAGCAGAGCGTCGACTTTTTCGTTGATGGCGGTGGTGACGATCCGGTCGAGGGTGGCGAAAAAATCCCGGTAGCGTTGCGTGCTGCCGGGACTGTTGCGGTAGGTTTTGCCGAGATGGATATCGGCGGTGTGGAGGAAGCGAAGCGTCATGGCCCCACTCTAGCAGGCCCATCCGGCGACATCAAGACCGTGATCGGCCGGAATCATTCACTCTCTTTGTCGCGGCATGGTCTGCATGACCGCCAGCACCCGTCGGGCGTAATTAGCCTGCTTGTCGCGGCTGACGGCATTGTAGCAGCCGATTCCCCGCCAGGTGTAGCCGAGGCGCTGCAGGCAGTCGGAGAGAATCCTTGCCCCGGCCTTGACGTTGGTGCAGGGGTCGTCGAGGGCGTTCCAGACGGCGGGCGCAAAGCTCTGCCGCCAGCGGGAATTGACCTGCATTACGCCGATGTCGGTGCTGCCGTCGGGGTTGTGGTAGATCGCCCGGGGATCGAAGTTGGATTCGACTTTGGCGATGGCCCAGAGCAGGGCCGCGGGAACCTGGTAGCGGTCGGCGGCCTGTTCAAAACAGAAGGCGCCGGCAGCGGCGGGGTGAATACAGATGGCTGCCAGCAGCAGGATGATCAGCGGGGTTCGGTTCATCTCTGTCGTTTGTCCGGGTTGCTGTCGGGAATTGCTTCATCCTGAATCAGGTTCATTTTACCCGAGCGACAGGGAAGAGACAAGCTGGTCGGCAGCGGCTCCGCAGCGACGCGAGCCAGGGCAACGAAGCAGACGGGCGCTTTTCATCGGCCCCGTATAAAAAAAGGGGCTGCCTGGGCAGCCCCTTTCCTTCAGGGAAGCACGAATGCCGACCGGCAGGATGGACAGCGGGCTTTTTTGCCGCTGAGGGTTTCCTTGTAGGCCAGCTTGTGGTTACACTGGCCGCAACGAGCCAGTTTGACGGTCGGTCGCTGCGGGTCCGGTTCGAGGGCGATGATAGCGGGTTTTTCCTCCACGGGTTCCGTTTCTGCCACCGCAGCTTCTTCAGCCGGGGCGGCCACGGGTTTTTCGGCGGGTGTCCCGGGGGCCGGTTTCTCCTCGGCGGGCGGCTGCTCCCCGAAGCCGGCAAAAGGATCGTCGGTCGTTTCAGTTGCGGAATCCTCCGCTGATTCCTCATGGTTGAAGGCGCTGTCGAACTGCTGATCGAGGTTGGCCGCTTCGGCATCTTCATCCTCAGTGAATTCGAGGGCGCTGTCGTCGCCGCCAAAAGCTGTTTCCTGGGGCTCCCGGTTGTCGGAAGCCTCGGCAAAGGGATCTGCGTCGTCACCGGTTTGCTCTTCTTCGAAGGCGAAGGCGTCTGCAGCAGGGGCCTGGCTCTCTTCGGTTGTTTCTTCCCCGAAGGCTTCTTCAGGGCTGACGGCAAATTCAAAGCCCGTTTCCCGGGGGCTGTCATCCGCCGCGGTTTCCGTGACCGTCGCCGGTTCCATTTCCGTGGTTTGTTCGGTGGCGGGCGCTTCCTGCTCCTGTTCGGTCGCCTCATCCAGGTCGAAGGCTGCGGCCAGCGGGTCATTGTCGTCTTGTCCGGCGGGCGGGGGATCCGTTTTTTCTTCCTCCGGTTCCCAGGCGGCGGGTGCAAAGGCGGTTGTTGCCGAAGTGGACTCGGCGGCTTCTTCAACCGGAACCCCGGCTTGTTGCTGGGACAGGAACTGGTCAAATTTTTCGTTGAGTTGTTTCAGTTCCTGGCTGGTGGCGTAACTCCATTTCCAGATGCGCCAGACAAAAAACGGAACCAGAATCGACAGCACCAACATCAGCAGGTAATAAACCATAAACATCAGGCCGCCGGTCGCTCCGAGCATCTGCATCGCTCCACTATCCATTACATTCCCTCCTGGCTGGGTAGTTTATCAGTCTTTTAATACCTGCACCGGGGAAAAGTGTCAATATTTTAACGAGTTTTATCTTCTTTCATGGCGGAATGAATTTGCCCGACGATGAAGATGGCGCGTCAACGCTCTAATGTTCCGATGCCGGTGGCTGAAACCGGGGATCGCCGATGGGACTGTGTTGCCCGCCGGATTCAACCGTCATGCCGGCAGACGCTGTTGTGCTTCTCGGCTGTTCAGGGCAATTCGAAGGGTTGGCGGCAGGCTGTGCAGTTGACCTTGCGGCCGGTCAGACGGTCGGGGTAGGTCATGCGGGTTCTGCACTGGCCGCAGAGAATGGTTCGAATGCCCGGCCGACGCGGGTCGGACGGCAGACGGATAACCGCGGGGGCTGTTGTTTGCCGGCCCGAAGCTCGTGGCAGAACCACCGGGTTTCGACAGTGATCGCAAATCGTTTCAGCACCTTCGTGCTGCGATTGAAAGTAGAGTCGGCCTTGACAAATGTGGCAGTCGACAGCGCGGAGCGGCGGCATGGGGGCGAGATGCTGCTGACAGTTTGGACAGAGTTCCAGGGTGCGGCCGATCGCTGTCCGGCAATGGGGACAGGTCCGGCGATTGCTTTCAGTCAGACAAGGGACGTTGTCCTGTTCTTCCGGCCCGACTTCGTTCGTTGGCGGGGAGGCTACCGGCCTGCGGCAGTTGCTGCAGTGCCAGATGTTGTTTCCGGCGTCGCCGCCGCGGAAGGCAAGCAGGCTGCGCAACCCCCGTCGGCCGGGATGCCTGTGGATGATGACGGTTTTGCAGCAGTGGGGACAATACGCGGGTATTGTTTCTGTTTCCATCCTTGATACGACTCCAGTGCCGGATCCTGTCATCCTCTCGATCCGGAAAATGACAATTTTCGCCTGCCGGCGTGGGCCGACAGGCTGACATTGGCATAAAAAACAAAATAAAATAAATAACTTGCCTTATGCTGTCAGGGCATTGCCCCGTCGTCGATGCAGGCAAACAGGGCTGTTTTCAGCAAAAATCCTGCCAGTGATGCGAGCGGGAGTCTCTTGACGGCTTCGGGGAGTTGCAGAGATTCTCTTTCCGGCCTTGCGAAAAACGCTTCAGTCAGCTTAAATTTAATTATCAGATGCGGGAGCGGGTTTTGTCGGTATCCGTTCCAGGAAAGGAGTTCAGTTGTGGGCAGGGAGGTTCCCGGAAGCGGTATCAGGGTTGAGGAAGAGAGTCGGACGCGGACGGTCGCGCCGCCGCTTTATCGCGTACTGATGCACAATGACGATTACACCACCATGGAATTTGTCGTGGAGGTGCTGCAGACCGTTTTTCGCAAATCGGCTACGGAAGCCAACCAGATCATGCTCCATATTCATCACAAGGGCGTTGGGGAGTGCGGCGTTTTCCCCTACGAAATCGCCGAAACCAAGGTTGCCAGGGTCCACAGCCTGGCGCGGAAAACCGGGTACCCGCTGCGTTGCAGCCTGGAAGAAGCCTGACGAAGAGAGTCGAGATACCTATGTTCAGTGCCGAAGTACAAATTGCTTTTTCGCTCGCGGTTCGTGAAGCTCAGCGCCGGCATCACGAGTTTTTAACCTCGGAACATCTGCTTTATGCCGTACTGTTTGAAGAGCAGGGGCAGGAGATCATTCGCAGTTGTGGAGGGGATCTGAGCGAGTTGCGCCGTCAGCTGGAAGCATTTTTCAATGAAAAGCTGGAGAGCCTGCCGGGAGAAGAGGAGTTTGTTCCCGAACAGACCGTCGGTCTGCAGCGCATCCTCCAGCGGACCGTCATGCACATGCAGTCGGCGGGCAAGAAGGAGGTGACCGTCGGCGACCTGCTGGCGGCCATTCTCGAAGAGAAGAAGTCGCACGCCGCCCATTTTCTGCTCTCTCAGGGCGTCGGACGGCTTGATGTCCTTCATTATATCTCCCATGGAGTACCGAAGGTGGTCGGAGAGGAGAGCCTGCCGGAGGAGGACCGGACCCGTGAAGCGAAACCGGCTCGGGAGAAGCCCGGCAAGAATCCTCTCGCCCTCTTTACCGTCAATCTGCTGCAATGGGCCCGCGACGGACGGATCGATCCGCTGATCGGCCGCGAAGCCGAACTGTCGCGCACCGTTCAGGTTCTCTGCCGCCGTCGCAAGAACAACCCGATTTTTGTCGGTGAGCCGGGGGTCGGCAAAACCGCCCTGGCCGAAGGGCTGGCATTGCGTATTGCCGAGGGCAAGGTTCCCGACCTGTTGCGTGATTGTGAAATTTACAGTCTCGACATGGGAGCGTTGCTGGCCGGGACCAAGTTCCGGGGGGACTTCGAGGAACGGCTCAAGGCGGTGATCAAGGAGTTGCAGAAACGACCGCAGGTGGTGCTGTTCATCGATGAGATCCACACCGTGGTCGGTGCCGGAGCGACCAGCGGCGGATCGCTCGACGCCTCCAATATCCTTAAACCGGTCCTGGCCAGCGGCGATATCCGCTGCATCGGTTCAACCACCTACGAGGAATACAAGAACCTTTTCGACAAGGATCGCGCTCTTTCGCGGCGCTTTCAGAAAATCGACGTTCCCGAGCCGAGCGTCGAAGAGACGGTGGCGATTCTGCAGGGGCTGCGCGTTCATTATGAGGAGCACCACGGGGTCCGCTACAGCGATGCGGCGTTGCAGGCCGCGGCGGAACTTTCGGCCCGGCATATCAATTTTCGTCACCTGCCGGACAAGGCCATTGACGTTATTGACGAGGCCGGAGCCTACGCGCGTCTACAGCCGCGCCGCAAGCGGACGCTGCAGGTTGCCGATATCGAAAAAGTGGTGGCCGGTATCGCCCGGATCCCGACCCGCAGTGTTTCGCGCAACGAGAGCCAGCGGCTGCAGAACCTGGAGCGGGATCTGAAGAAGGCCGTTTTCGGTCAGGACAAGGCCCTCAACCTGCTTTGTCGGGCGATCTGGCGCGGTCGCGCTGGACTCGGTCATCCCGACAAGCCGGTTGGCTCCTTCCTCTTTACCGGGCCGACCGGGGTTGGCAAGACCGAGGCGGCCAAGCAGCTGGCGGGCAGTATGGCGGTCGAGTTTTTGCGTTTCGACATGAGTGAGTATATGGAGAAACATTCGGTCGCCCGACTTATCGGCGCGCCACCCGGCTATGTCGGTTTCGATCAGGGGGGGCTGTTGACCGAAGCGGTGATCAAGCATCCCCACGCGGTGTTGCTGCTCGATGAAATCGAGAAGGCCCATCCCGACCTGTTCAACATTCTGCTGCAGGTGATGGATCACGGTACCCTGACTGACAACAATGGCAAGCAGGCCGACTTCCGCAATGTCGTGCTGATCATGACCAGTAATGTCGGCGCCCGGGAGATGAGTGCCAATCCGATCGGTTTCGGTGACGCGCGCGGCGGGCCCCCGAGGGGAGAGATCGAGCGGACCTTCTCCCCCGAATTCCGCAACCGGCTGGATGCCGTCGTCGATTTTGCCCCGCTTGACAGCGAGGTGATGGGGCTGGTGGTCGATAAAATGCTGCGTGAGCTGCAGCGTCCCCTGGCTGACAAGGGCGTCAAGCTGCAGTTGACACCGGCCGCCCGGCGTTACCTGGCGGAGAAAGGGTATGATCCGCAGTTCGGTGCCCGTCCGCTGGCGCGCCTGTTGCAGTCCGAAATCGGCGATCAGGTTGCCAACGAAATCCTCTTCGGTTGTCTGCGCCAGGGGGGTCGAGTACGCATCGGTTGCCGCAATCGAAAACTGCTGTTCAACTTCAGGTGACTCCGATGCCGGTCTACCGCCTGGTTGAAGAACTGGTTTTCCCTCCCCCCTCACTTGCCGAGCCGAACGGCCTGCTGGCGGTCGGTGGTGATTTGTCGACGCCCAGACTGCTGCTGGCCTATTCGATGGGGATATTTCCCTGGTTCAATGATGACGATCCGTTGCTCTGGTGGTCTCCCGACCCACGTTGCGTGCTTTTCCCGGACCAGTTGCATGTTTCACGCAGCCTGGGGCGGACAATGCGCCGTGGCCGTTATCGGGTGACGTTCAACAAGGCCTTCGGCGAGGTCATTGCCGCCTGCGCCGGAGTGCGCCAGGAACTGGGGGAAGAGACCTGGATTACCCTGGAGATGCTGGAGTCTTACCAGCGTCTCCACCGACAGGGGTATGCCCATTCGGTTGAATGTTGGCAGGGGGACCAACTGGTCGGCGGACTCTACGGGGTTTGCCTGGGGCGTTTTTTCTTCGGTGAATCGATGTTCCATCGCCATCCGGATGCTTCCAAGGTTGCCTTTGCCGCCCTGGTGCAGAGCCTCAGGGTGCAGAACTTTCTGGCCATCGACTGCCAGTTGCCGACATCGCACCTGCACTCCCTCGGGGCCTGTGATATTTCCCGGCAGGATTTTCTCGACCTGCTGGTTGAGGGTGGTCTGCAGCCGTCAACTCACCCCTCGCGCGGTCTCTTTCCCGGCGCGCCGATGCGTATCGCCGCCGCCTGAAGTCGCTTGTCTGGGCTGCTTAAAAAATGTGCAAAATGCCAGGCGGAGAGAGGTTGCGGCATTCCCGTTGAATGATTCACGTATTGCCCACAGGGTTTTCCACGAAACTGTGGATGGATACGAATTGTGTTTGTAAAACAATAACTTGTAAGGTTGCTAGCTGCCGGAGACTTCGGCGGGTGAGGAGGCCTGGCCGGTTGCGTGACTCATGAAGTCGGCGATCCGTTTCTGGTCGCTTTTGAGGATGTCGATGAACTGCATGCCGACGTCGAGACCGTGTTGATTCGGTTCTTCCCCCGGGTCGGAAATCCAGACCACCTCGGCCAGGGCGCAGACCGGTGGTGACTGCGGTTCAAGTTCCAGCAGAATCATGCAGAGGTCGGCGACTTCTACCGGCGGCCTGATGGTGAAGCGCAGCCCCCCCTGGCTGAGATTGACCTGACAACGGGGGAACCCCCCGAGCTTTTTCAGATCGGTGCGGCCAGCGAGGATGCGGATGTTTTTTTCCCATTGCCGGCGAAAGGTACGCAGGGTGCCATGTCCCCGGGTATAGCGCAGCCCGACCCTGACGTCCCGGCGGGGGTGATTGCGGCGTTGGAAGACTTCGAGGGTGGGATCGATGCTGATGCGCAGTTGCCCCGGGTCGAGATAGCGTTCGAAGCGGCCGGTGATGCGAACGCCGAGTCCGAGGGCTTCGCCGCTCAGTTCCACCTCCATTCCCGCGGTGAAGGGAAATTCTTCACCGGGGCGGTTTTCGTAGGGAAGCCTCAGGTCGCAACTGTCACCGCGGGCATGCACAATGAACGCGGTCAGGGTTTCCACCCGGTCCGTGTTCTGTTCGCCGGAGATCGGGCGCAGTAACAGTCTCTGGTCGGTTTTGAAATATTTCCGGTACGGCATCAGCCGGAACCTCAGCGTGAAAAGGAAATTATCAGCATAACCCCGCCGATTCGGGGAATCCATAAAAAAGGGGGCCGAGAGGCCCCCTTCGAATCTTTGCTGTTCCGCTCGGCGATTACATTTCGTGACAGTTGTCGCAGTTGTCGTCGACCGAGAAGGCGGTGTCACCATCATGGCAGGCCCCGCAGGCTTCCCCTTCACTCATCTGGTCCATGGTGAAGGCCGGGTTTTTCTTCCGGTTGGGGATGAAGATGTCGGGGTGGCATTCGTCGCAGCCGTACATTTCTGTGTGGACGGAGTGGGGGAACGTCGCCGGGCCGGCATCGGTTTCAAATTTGACGTCGGCGGTTGGATGACAGTTGGCGCAATCCCCTTTGACCGAGAAGGCGGTGTCGCCGTCGTGGCAGGCGCCGCAGGCTTCGCCGTCGCGCATCTGCTTCATGGTGAACTGCGGATTCTTTTTCTGGTCGGGGATAAAGAGATCGGGATGACATTCGCTGCAACTGTACATTTCGGTGTGGACATCGTGAGGGAAACGCGCCGGCGCCGAATCATTCTCGAACTGGATGGGGTGGGTCGGATGACAGGCGCTGCAGTCTTCCTTGACACTGAAGGCCCGCTCGCCGTTATGGCATTTGCCGCAGGCCTTGCCCTTCTCCATGTCGGCCATGGTGAAGTCCGGATTCTTGCTGGTGACGATATTGAAAACGCTGTTGTGGCAGGTCGGGCAGTTTTTCCCGAGGGCTTCGAGATGGTTGTAGTGGCTGAATTCAACCGTGCCGGTCGCGGCCACCGGAATTTCGACCTTGTCCTTGATCCAGCGGGCGTAGAGGGTGCCGGGAAGAACGAGCAGGGCGGCAATCAGCAGGGGGATGAAGCGCTTCATGAATGTCTCCTGGTTTCAAATGTGTGGCGGCCGGGCCGGGCCCGTCATGAAAATTGTTGCAGTCCATCTTGAGAACCGTATTAATTTCGCAAAATCCGTGCCTTGTCAAGGGCGGGTTGCAATCGATGCCAGTTCTGGATTCGTGGAAGGTCACCAAAACTGCCGCGGGAGACGATTCGTCCCCTCCCCGGGCCGGTGTTAAACTCTCCGGAGGAAGCTGCCTGCTACGGTCGATCGCTGATTGCAGACCGTGATATGGCCGGGTGATTGGTCTCAGCGGGGGACTGTGCTAAACTCCCGCGATTTGCCAGTCCCGGTCGAAATGGAAAGGATACAGTGATGAAAAACCGCCAGGTTGATCTTTTTGCGGTTGTACCGCCCGGTTTTGAACAGGTCTGTGCCGCGGAGCTTCTCGCCCTGGGGATGGCGGACATCGGGCCGGAGGCGGGCGGCGTCAGTTTTACCGGCAAACTGCGGGAACTCTACCTGGCCAACCTCTGGTTGCGGTCGGCCGGCCGGGTTCTGGTGCGTTTCGCGGAGGTTCAGGCCCGCGACTTTCCTTCCCTGTTCCGCAAAGCGGTCCGTCTGCCATGGGGGGAGTTTATCCGGCCCGGGCAACGAATGAGGTTTCGGGTCAGTTCCCGAGGGTCACGGTTGCAGCATGGCGGGCGCATCGCCGAGACCTTGGAGATGGCGGCCCGACAGGCGTTGGGAGTCAGGCAGGAGGAGGATGGTGGGGAGGAGCAGCTGGTGCTGGTCAGGCTGGAGAAGGATTGCTGCTTTATTTCCATCGACAGTTCCGGTGCGTTGCTGCACCGGCGCGGTTATCGGGTTGAACCGGGAGCTGCGCCGTTGCGGGAAAATCTGGCTGCCGCCATTCTGGCAACTCTGGCCTGGCGTTCTTCGGAACCCATGGTTGATCCTTTTTGCGGATCGGGAACTTTCGCCATAGAGGCGGCCCTGCTGGCGGCCAACATTCCGCCGGGACGGCAGCGGGGTTTTGCCTTTATGCACTGGCCGGGGTTTCGTCATGGGCTGTGGAAGTTGTTGCTCGACGAGGCCGACCGCGGCCTGCGCAAAGAGAGTCACGGGCTGATTCTTGCCGCCGACCGTGACGCCGGGATGTTGACAAAGGCGCGGGCCAACGCAGAGTTGGCCGGGGTTGCCGGCATGATTGAATGGCAGTGTTCCGAAGTCATTGACCTGCGTCTGCCGACGCAGCCGGGAGTGCTGGTTGCCAATCCCCCTTACGGGGACAGGCTGGAGCAGCCGGAGAACGTGGCGCGGCTTTACCGACAGCTGGACGCGCTGTGCCTGACGGAATGGCGGGACTGGCGCAAGGGCATCATCGTTCCCGATCCGGCGCTGCTGCGGCAATGGTCGGGACGGAAGAAGATCCGTTTCCGCAATGGGGGGCTTCCGGTGCGATTGTGGTTTGACTGATTGCCGCCCCAAACCCACCGGCAATTTCGGGATTCGGGGCCCCTTTTTTCTTGCATTTTTTCGTTCAGTTGTATATTTTGCCGTCTTGTCCTGCTGCCGACAAGGCCGGGACGATTCTGGAAGTTGAGAGAAAGCGAGGTGATTCTCAGGTGGAAATCACAGTTGTCGACGGCAACGTCGAGAAAGCGATCCGGGTCCTCAAGCGCAAGCTGCAGCAGGAGGGACTTTTTCGTGAAATGAAGCAGCGCAAGTTTTACGAAAAGCCGTCCGTCAAGCGCAAGCGCAAGGAGAAAGAGGCCCAGCGCCGTCTGCGGAAGAAGATGCGGTTGATGCGCAACCGCTGATCCTCGTTTTTATTGCCCAAATAAGGAGGCCGGTCTCAACATGAGACCGGCCTCCTTCTGTTTGGGCGGGCGCAGAGCGGCCGATACGCACCCTTTGGTGCGAGGGCGGCCGATACGCACGCATCTGCTGCGTTGCTCGCACCTTCAGTCGCTGCGGAGTAGCTGCCGCTACACCTCACTCCTTCAGTTGCGAGACGCCTTGCATCTACGCACGTCTCGACCACCTCGAACCGTTTGTGTTGGGGGGGGGCGATATCCGCACATCTGCCGTGTTGCCCTCGACCTTCAATCTTCGACGTAGTTTTCATCTTTGCTGAATGCCAAAATGCAACAAGGCCGACCCGTATCCCGGATCGGCCTTGCCTTTGCCTTCAGATTTTAACCTTGCGCCTTGAGCCTTGCACCTCGCGCCTGCTGTCCCCTTATTTCGGCAACACCGGCAGCTTGAGCCCGGCCAGGTAGTCGACCATCTTCACCACCTGGCAGCTGTAACCGTTTTCATTGTCGTACCAGACATAGAGGTTGCAGCGCTTGCCCTGGACGATGGTGGCGCAGGAGTCGACCACGCAGGCGTAGCCGGAGCCGACGAAGTCGCTGGAGACGGCGTCGGGCGAATTGGTGTAGTCGATCTGCTCGTGCAGCGGGCCTTCGAGGGAGGCGTCGCGCAGCACCCGGTTGACCTCTTCGACGCTGGTTTCCTGTCCCAGATTGAGGCTCAGGATTGCCAGCGAGACATTCGGGGTCGGCACCCGGATGGCGTTGCCGGTCAGCTTGCCGCTCAGTTCGGGCAGGGCCTTGGCTACCGCCTTGGCGGCCCCGGTTTCGGTGATGACCATGTTCAGCGGGGCTCCCCGGCCACGGCGGGATTTCTTGTGGTAATTATCGATCAGGTTCTGGTCGTTGGTGTAGGAGTGGCAGGTTTCGACATGCCCCTCGACGATGCTGAAGCGGTCGTTGATGACCTTGAGGACCGGAACAATGGCATTGGTGGTGCAGCTGGCGGCCGAGAAGATCTGTTCATCGGCGGTCAGCAGTTCGTTGTTGACGCCGTAGACGATGTTCGGCACATCGCCCTTGCCGGGAGCGGTGAGAATCACCTGGGAGATGCCGCCGCTCTTGAGGTGTTTGCCGAGTCCTTCCCGGTCGCGCCATTTGCCGGTGTTGTCGATCAGGATGGCGTTGCTGATACCGTACTTGGCGTAGTCGACGGTTGCCGGATCATCGGAGTAGATGATGTGGATCAGGTTGCCGTTGGCGATGATGGCGTTTTCTTCCTTGTCGACCTTGATGGTGCCGTTGTAGGGACCGTGAATCGAGTCGCGGCGCAGCAGGCTGGCGCGTTTCATCAGGTCATCCTCGCTGCCCTTGCGGACCACTGCCGCGCGCAGCCGCAGTTTTTCGCCGCCGCCGGTCTGGTCGATGAGAATGCGCGCCAGCAGGCGGCCGATGCGGCCGAAGCCGTAGAGAACCACGTCGCGCGGTTCGGTGAGCAGCGGCTTGCTGCCGGTATTGACATCCTTGAGCTCCTGGCGGACGAAGGCGTCGATGTCGAGGTTGCCGGCCTGGGCCTGGAAGCGGACCGTCAGTTTGCCGATGTCGATGCGGGCCGGAGCCAGTTCCAGCTTCGCCACCGCTTCGAGGACCGGCATGGTGTCCCGGACCGAGAGTTCATTTTCGAGAATCTGCCGGGCGAAACGATGCGCCCGCAGGATGTCGATGGTCGACTGGTGAACCAGTTTGCGGTCGTAGATGGTGATGACCACGCCCCGGTCACGATACAGCCGGCCGATAATCGGCAGCATCAGTTCGGCGATCTCTTCGCGCTTTTTCCAGTCTGAGAAATAACGTTCCTGCTTTTCGGTAACCATCGTTTTCTGTCCTTCCGCGACTTAAGGAATATCCACCCCGATTTGAATGCCTGTCAGCGTGGTTCTGTTGAAAAACCGGCTCATCCTAAACAAAAACCGGATTCAAGGCAAGGGAATGGTCCAACCCAGATCCACCGGGCCGGGCGGTGGAAATTTCGAGACTGGACTTGTCCGGGATTGGCTGGTATTCATATCTCTGTCCGCGGTTGCCTGCGGGATCATCCACGTCTGTTTCAAAGGAGGAATTATCTTATGGCGGATACCGTTTCCTACCAGGAGCTGGGCCTGAGCAACACCCGCGACATGTTTGCCAAGGCGATGTCCGGCGGCTATGCCATCCCGGCCTATAATTTCAATAACCTCGAACAGCTGCAGGCGATTGTCACCGCCTGCGCGGAGACCTCCTCGCCGGTGATCATCCAGGTCAGCAAGGGGGCGCGCAACTACGCCAATCAGACCATGCTGCGTTACATGGCGATGGGGGCGGTGCAGATGGCGCGCGAGATGGGTTCGCAGATCCCGATCGCCCTGCATCTCGACCACGGTGATACCTTTGAACTCTGCAAATCCTGCGTCGAGTCGGGTTTTTCTTCGGTGATGATCGACGGTTCCCATCTCCCCTATGACGAGAATATCGCCCTGACCCGTAAGGTGGTCGAATATGCCCACCAGTTCGATGTCAGCGTCGAAGGTGAACTCGGCGTGCTGGCCGGTATCGAGGATGAGGTTGAAGCCGAACATTCCACCTACACCAAGCCCGAGGAGGTTGAGGATTTCGTTGCCCGGACCGGAGTCGATTCCCTGGCGATTTCCATCGGCACCAGCCACGGCGCCTACAAGTTCAAGCTCAAGGAGGGTGAGGAGGTGCCGCCGCTGCGGTTCGACATTCTCGAAGAGTGTGAAAAGCGGATTCCCGGATTTCCCATCGTGCTGCACGGCGCTTCCAGCGTGGTGCAGGAATATGTCCAGCTGATCAACCGCTACGGCGGCAAGATGGACGGCGCGGTCGGGGTTCCGGAAGAGCAGCTGCGCAAGGCCGCGGCCAGCGCGGTCTGCAAGATCAATATCGATTCCGACGGCCGGCTGGCGGTCACTGCCAAGATCCGCGAGCATCTCGCCAACAATCCCGCCGAGTTTGATCCGCGCAAGTATCTCGGCGATGCCCGCAACGAGCTGATCCGGTTGATCAGGCATAAGAATGAGGCAGTACTCGGCAGCGCAGGCAAAGGGTAGTGTGGTGGGGGCGGCCGATACGCACGCATCTGCTGCGTTGCTCCCGTCTTTGGTCGCTGCGACGTAGCTGCCGCTACGCCTCACTCCTCGGCCCGTGAGACGCCTTGCATCCGGGCACGTCTCGACCGCCTTGGGCCGGTGGTGCTGGGGGGGGCTTTAAGACCCTCGGGTTTTTTTCGGGTTCTCCTGTGTACCCCGTTTGTTTGCCCCCTGCGTAGCCAGGTTCGTATACCACCACTGCCGGGCGTGGCTACGGGAGCGCCGCGTGTTTCGTAATCAGCATGGTTGGCAAGGGGTAGTGTCCATGCCCGCCGCAGGCGAAAGCTCTTTCTGCTTACTCTTGCGAGCAGGCAAGAGTAAGGAAAGGAGGCGGCGGGCGGGGCCGCGACCCCGCGGTGTACTGCGAGGGCGGTCGATACGCACGCATCTGCTGCGTTGCTCCCGTGCCTTGTCATTCCGACGTAGCTGCCGCTACGCCTCATTCCTCGGCCCGTGAGACGCCTTGCATCTGCACACGTCTCGACCGCCTTCAACGGTAGTGCTGGGGCGGCCGATATGCGCCCGTCTGCTGCGTTGCCCTCAGTTTTCGTGCGCCTCTTGTGTCTGTACACGTCTCGACCGCTTGAGGCGGTGGTGCCGGAAAGATTTTGATTTTCCCCGACAACACGTCGTTCCCCGCCCACAAAACAGATGGATCCCCTTCTTCTGTGGTATCCTCTAACAATTCACCATAACCCAGCTAATCTTCCTCCCGAGGTCTGCGCCATGACACGACCCCTTCCGGGCCGGGGCTGTTCCCTGTTGATGCTGTTTTTCATCGTTTTGCTGCTGCCGCCTGCTGTCGGTGCCGCCGACAAGAAGGTCTCCCACGGTCGGCCGCCGGCCCTGGTGGCAACCGCGGAGGTGGAAGCGGGTCGGTTGCGGATGCCGCAGTTGCTGGTCGGCAGCAGCGAACCGCTGCGTCAGGCGGATGTCGCGGCTGAAACCCAGGGACTGGTGTCGGAGATCGTCGCCCGTCAGGGTGACCGGGTCGCTGCCGGGGCGGTGCTGGTCAGGTTGCGTGACACCCGTCAGCAGCTGCTGCGTGATGAAGCCCGGGCTCGCCTGGCGGAGGCCGGTTCGCGGTTGCGGAAGGCTGAGGCCGATGCCCGTCGGGCCGAAGACCTGTTCAAGCGTAAATTTATTTCCGACCAGGAGCTGCAGGCGAGATTGACGGATCGGGATGCCCTGTTGCGTCAGCAGGATCAACTGCGGGCCGCTATTCGCCTGATCGAGGATCGCCTGTCGCGCATGGTGATCCGTGCTCCCTTTGCCGGGCAGGTGGTGGCAGAGAAGACCGAACTTGGGCAGTGGCTTGCCGAGGGAGAGGCCGCCCTGACCCTGGTCGACCTGTCAACCATCAAGGTGATGGTCCCGGTTCCCGAGCAGCGGATTGCCGGAGTGCAGCCCGGTGCCACTTTGCAGGTCAGTTTTGACGCCCTTCCGGGTGAGACTTTCAGCGGCCGGATCGCGGCCATCATTCCACGTGCTGACCGCCAGGCGCGGACTTTCCCGGTACAGGTCAACGTCGCCAACCCGGAGGGACGCATCCTGGCGGGGATGCTGGCCCGTGTCCGTTTGGATACGGGGGGCGAGAGGGAGGTGCTGCTGGTTCCCAAGGATGCCCTGGTGTCCCGTCCCGATGGCTCCGGGTATGTTGTGCGGGTGGTCGACGGCAAGGCGGCCCTGGTGCCGGTTCGCGTTCTTTCCGGCCAGGGAGAACGATTCGCTGTTGACCCCCTGGGCGGCGGGCTGGCTGTCGGTGACCGGGTGGTGGTGCGCGGCAATGAACGGTTGCGGCCGGGGCAGGTGGTCCGCGAAGCCGGCGGTCGACAGGGTTGATGGCATGAGTCTGATCAGGACCGCTATTTCCCGTCAGGTTACGGTTACCGTCGGCGTGCTGCTGACTTTGCTGTTCGGCCTGATCGGTTTGCGCCAGATCCCGGTGCAGTTGACGCCCGAGGTCGCCAAACCGGAAATTACCGTCAGCACCCTGTGGCCGGGGGCCAGCCCCGAGGATGTTGAAAAGGAGCTGGTGCAGCGCCAGGAAGATCAGCTCAAGAGCGTGCAGGGCGTGGTCGAGATGAAGTCCGAATCGAGCGACAGTAACGGTCGCGTGGTTCTGAGCTTCGCTCCCGGCACCGACATGGACGCCGCTCTGCTCAAGGTCAGCAACGCCTTAGGCCGGGTCCAGAACCTGCCGAACGAGGCGGAACGCCCGGTCATCTCGGCGGTCAACACCGAGGATCGGCCGATTGCCTGGCTGATCCTGCAGACCGCTCCCGGCAATACCACCCCCATCGATCACTACCAGAATTTTACCGAGGATTACGTCAAAGCCCGTTTTGAACGGGTGCCGGGGGTGGCGCGCAGCAACGTTTTCGGCGGCCGGGAGAGGGAACTGCAGGTGATTGTCGATCCGGCCCGGCTTTCCGGTTTCGGCTTGACCCTCGGCGACTTCATGCGGGGCCTCGATGCCGAGAATGTCAATCGCTCCGCCGGCAGTTTCGACGAGGGGAAACGCCGCTATATCGTCCGTACCTACGGTGAGCTGGTGACCCCGGAGCAGGTGGCGCAGGTCGCGCTGCGGACAGAGGATGGGAGACGAATCCTGGTCGGTGATGTCGCTGAAACCCGCTTCGGTTTCAAGCGGGCCACGGTGTCGGTGCGGCAGAACGGTCGGCCGTCGATCGCCATCAACTGCCAGCGGGAGAATGGCGCCAACGTTCTCGCAGTGATGGCCGGCATCAAGGCTGCCATTGCCGAGCTCAATGCCGGCATCCTCAGGCAGCGGGGCCTGACCCTGACCCAGGTCTACGACGAGACCGAATACATCACTTCGGCCATCGACCTGGTTCAGCAGAATCTGGTGATTGGTGGCGGGCTGGCCATCCTGGTGCTGCTGCTCTTCCTGCGTTCTTTTTCCGGGACCCTGATTGTCGGAACCGCGATCCCGATTTCGGTGATCGGTACCTTCGTGGTGATGTTTCTGGCCGGTCGCTCGCTCAATGTCATCTCTCTGGCCGGGCTGGCTTTCGCCGTCGGCATGGTGGTCGACAACGCCATCGTGGTGCTGGAGAATATCTATCGTCATCGACAAATGGGCAAGTCCCGGCCGCAGGCGGCTCTTGACGGAACCCGTGAGGTCTGGGGCGCGGTTCTTTCATCGACCCTGACCACCATCGCGGTATTTCTGCCGATTCTCTTCATCGTCCAGGAATCGGGGCAGCTGTTTCGTGACATCGCCATTGCCATCTGTGCCGCGGTCGGTTTTTCGCTGGTGGTGGCGGTAACCGTCATCCCCTCCTTTGCCGGGCGGATCATCGGCGGCGGGCGGTCATCGCGGCGGACGGGCTCTGTCGGCAGCCTGTTCGGGCTGGTCCCGCTGGCGAGGGCATTGACCGATCGACTGGCCGCCTGGACCTCTCATGTCGGCCGGCGCCCTCGTCTGCAGTTGCTGACTGTATTGCTGCTGACCGGAACAGCTTTGGCGACCGCCTGGTGGCTGGCCCCGAAACCGGAATACCTGCCGACCGGCAATCGCAACCTGGTCATCGGCCTGTTGTTGCCTCCCCCCGGCTACAATGTTGAGGAATTCACTCAGATCGGGAAAAAACTGGAGCGGGCCTTTTCTCCTCTCTATGAAAAGGATCTCGCGGCCCCTGCCGGGTTGCCGAAGATCAGCTCTTTCTTCTACGTTGCCAGCAGTCGGCGGATTTTCATGGGGATGCGTACCGTCGACCCGAAACGGATTCGTGAACTGATTCCTTTCGCCAAGAAGGAGCTGCGCAAGGTGCCTGGAATGATAGCCCTGGTTTTTCAGACGTCTCTTTTTGAGCGGGGGCTTTCCGGCGGCAATACCGTCGACATCGAATTTTCCGGCAACGATCTCGAGCGACTGGTCAACATCGGACGGCAGGCCTTCGGCGCCACTCTCGGCGCGGCGCCGGGGGCGCAGATCCGACCGGTTCCGAGCCTCGATCTCGGCAATCCGGAAATCCGTGTCATTCCCGACCGGGTGCGGCTGGCTGATTTCGGGCTCTCGGCGCGGGATGTCGGTATTGCTGTCGATGCCTTTCTTGACGGTGCCGTGGCGAGCAAGGTCAATGTTGACGGGGAGGAACTCGACCTGACGGTTATCGGCCGGGATGATCAGGCCGACCGTATCGAAGAGATCGGTCAGTTGCTGCTGCGTGCTCCGGGCGGACAGCGGGTGCCGCTCGAATCGGTGGCCGCTGTCCGGTTGATGGCAGGTCCCGAGCAGATCAATCACAGTGAACGCCAGCGTACCATTACCCTGAAGGTGACCGCTCCGGCGGGGATGACGCTCAAGGAACTGATGGACCGGATTCGCGGCAAGGTGATCGAGCCGTTCCGCCAGGGGGGCATCATCCCGCCCGAGGTGCGGGTCAGGCTGAGCGGCACGGCACGTAAACTGGATGAGACCTTCGCCGTGCTGAAATGGAACTTTGTTCTCGCCATCCTCATCACCTACCTGCTGATGGCGGCGCTGTTCGAGAGTTTCTTCTATCCCTTCGTCATCATGTTCTCGGTCCCGCTGGCGATGGCCGGCGGTTTCCTCGGCCTGACCCTGGTGAATCTGACCATCGGTTACCAGCCGCTCGATATCCTGACCATGCTCGGTTTTATCATTCTCATCGGCACGGTGGTCAACAATGCCATCCTGATTGTTCACCAGGCGCTCAATTTCATGCGCCAGGAGGGCCTGGAGTACCATCAGGCGCTGAGTGAGTCGGTGCGCAGTCGGGTCCGGCCGATCTTCATGTCGGTGCTGACCTCGGTCTTCGGCATGCTGCCGCTGATCCTCTTCCCCGGTGCCGGCAGTGAACTCTACCGGGGGCTGGGCAGCGTGGTGGTCGGCGGCCTGGTGGTTTCGACCATTTTCACCCTGTTGCTGGTGCCGGCCCTGTTCAGTCTGATGGTCGGCGTTCGGCAACATTTGACCGGGCAGGTCGCCAAGGGGGTGGGAGAGTAGGATCTCCGGTGTAACCCTCTATGATCCAATGCTGCCGCCAGGACGCCAAGGACGCCAAGAAGGTCAAAACCTGATTTAACGCAGAGGTGGAGAGGGGCAGAGACAGAGAGAAAAGCTTTTTGGATTTTAAACCCTAGAAAAAGTTTTACTCTGCATTCTCTACGGCTCTGCGCCTCTCCGTTAAAAAAGATTTTTTTGGCGCTCCTGGCGTCTTGGCGGCAGGTTTTTCGCTTCGCCGGGCATCACTTTTTTTCGTTTGGTAGCCCTTCCCATTCTGTGCTTTAATTGCCCGTCTTTCGCACCATCATCATCGGCAAAGTGAGACCCCTGCCATGGTCGCTAAACGTATTGTCCGTAACGGGCGCAATCGTCGGCCCCGTCCCAAGCTGAAGCTGCGCGGGTTCAACAACCTGACCAAAACCCTCTCCTTCAATATCTATGATGTCTGCTATGCCAAGCGGCCGCAGGCGCGCAAGGAATATCTGCAGTATATCGACGAGGAGTACAACTCGGATCGGCTGGTGCGGATCCTGACCGAGGTGACCGAGATCATCGGCGCCAATGTCCTCAATATCTCCAGCCAGGATTATGACCCGATGGGGGCCAGTGTCACGGTGCTGATCGCCGAGGAACCGGTTGAACCGAAGAGCGATCAGGTGCTGGCCCATCTCGACAAGAGCCATCTCTGCATTCATACCTATCCGGAAACCGATTCGCGCAGCGGAGTGTCGACCTTTCGGGTCGATGTCGATGTCTCCACCTGCGGCCGGATCAGCCCCTTGAAGGCCCTCAATCACCTGATCGATTCCTTCGAATCGGATATCGTGCTGATGGACTACCGGGTTCGCGGCTTCACCCGCGACATCAAGGGCAAGAAGCACTTCATCGACCACAAGATTCATTCGATCCAGCAGTACATCAAGCGGCGCATCCTGCATCGCTACCACTGTGTCGATATCAACATCTACCAGGAGAACCTGTTTCATACCAAGATGCTGCTCAAGGATTTCAAGCTCGATAATTATCTTTTTGCCCTCAGTTCGGCCGATTTCAGTGACGGGGAACAACAGAAAATCCGTGCTATTCTTGAGCAGGAGATGACCGAAATTTTCTATTCGAAACATATTTTCTGAGTCCATGCTTTTCGGCGTGGCTTTGCTGACAGGAGTCAACCGATGTCATTTCGCCTCCGCATCCTCTGGTTGTTGTTTCCTGCCTTTCTCTGCGGTTGTTCAGGGGTCGCCATGAACAACAAAGCAAATCCTGAAATGCCTTATCCGCCCCCCCGGGCGCCACAGGTCGGTGACGTCCTGCACTTTCCGACAGGCCTCTATGTCAGTCGCGAAGCGATGCTTTCAGCTGTTGCCGATGCCCGAATCGTCTATGTCGGGGAAACCCACGACAACCCGGCTTCCCACCGGCTCGAACGGGACGTGCTGCAGGCCATGGCCGATCGCTGGCCGGGACAGGTCGCTCTCGGCATGGAGATGTTCACTCCCGCCCAGCAGCAGGTGCTGGACGCCTGGGTCGCCGGCGAGTTGACGGAAAAAGAATTTCTCAAGCAGTCGAACTGGTACGGCACCTGGCGGATGGATTTCGGTCTCTACCGCGATCTGCTGCAACTGGCCCGCGAGCGCGGGATTCCGATCCGCGGGTTGAATGCCGAGAAGGATCTGGTGCGGGCGGTCGGTCGCAAGGGGCTCGACGATCTCACCCCCGAGCAGCGTTGCCAGGTTCCCGAGATGGACCTTGAGGACCCCTACCAGAACGAGCTGGTCGAGGCGATCTACGGTGGTCACAGCGCCGGTCATGCCATGCTCGACGGCTTCCGTCGGGTGCAGACCCTGTGGGATGAAACCATGGCGCAGAATGTCGCCGCCTACCTGCAGCAGCCCGGGAACGAGCAGCTGCACATGCTGGTGATCGCCGGCGGCAATCACGTCCGCAACGGTTTCGGCATCCCGCGCCGGGTTTTTCGACGGCTGCCGACCTCCTACGCCTTGGTCGGCTCGAAGGAAATCGTCATTCCCAAGGAGCGTCAGGACCGGCTGATGAATGTCAATATTCCGGCCTTTCCGATGCCGCCCTATGACTATCTGGTCTACACCAGGTACGAAATCAACGATGCCGGCAAGGTCAAGCTCGGCGTCATGCTCGGCGAGGATGACGGCAGGGTGACCGTCGGTGGTGTGGCACCCGAATCCAACGCCGAGCGGGCCGGAATCAGGCAGGGAGACGTGATTCTGAAGATCGGCGATCAGCAGGTTAAAGAGAGCTTCGACCTGGTCTACGTGATCAACCAGCTCAAGCCCGGAGACGAGAAGACCCTGCTGATCGAACGGGACGGCAGGCAGCTGGAGGTGTGGGTAACCTTCGAGAAGAGCAAGCCGATGCACCACGGCAAGAAATAACTCCGGATGCCGGAAGGCAACCGCGAAGACACGAAGAAAAGAAGAAGCCCCCGGAATCCAGATTCCGGGGGCTTCTCATTTACCGGAAGCCTCTTTCGAGGCTGATCAAAAACCTCCAGATGCCAGGCGCCCGCGGCCCAAGGAGCGAGGTGTAGCGGAGCTACTCCGTAGTGACGCGGGCTGTGGGCGACGACGCAGATGGGGGGGGCATCAGCCGAGTTGCGCCGCGTCTTTTTCGGTTCGTTCGTTCATGACCTTATACGCGCAGAATTCACCGCACATGGTGCAGGCGCCATGCTCCTCGTCGACGCCCGATTCGGCGCGCAGGCGGCGGGCCTTGTCCGGATCGAGGGCAAGCTTGAACTGGCCTTCCCAGTCGAGCTGCTTGCGGCATTTCGCCATCGCCAGGTCCTGCTCCCAGGCGCCGGGGATCTTTTTCACCAGGTCGGCGGCGTGGGCGGCGATGCGGGTCGCCATGACCCCCTCGTGGACATCCTCGACCGTCGGCAGGCGCAGGTGCTCGCTGGGGGTGACGTAGCAGAGGAAGTCGGCCCCGGCGGCGGCGGCGACGGTACCGCCGATGGCGCAGGTGATGTGGTCGTAGCCAGGGGCGATGTCGGTCACCAGCGGGCCGAGTACGTAGAAGGGGGCGCCGTGGCAGAGGCGTTTCTGCAGCTGGATGTTGGCCTCGATCTGGTTCAGTGGCACATGCCCCGGGCCCTCGATCATCACCTGCACGCCGGCGTCCCAGGCGCGCTGGGTCAGCTCGCCGAGCAGGATCAACTCGTGGATCTGCGCCCGGTCGGTGGCGTCGGCGACACAGCCGGGACGGAAGCCGTCACCGAGAGAAAGGGTGGCGTCGTAGGGGCGGACGATCTCCAGCAGTCGGTCAAACTGCTCGAACAGCGGGTTCTCGGCGTCGTTGTGCGCCATCCACTCGACGGTGAAGGAGCCGCCGCGGGAGACCACGTCCATGATCCGTCCTTCGTTGCGCATCCGCTCGACGGTGCCGCGGGTGACGCCGCAGTGGACGGTGATGAAGTCGACGCCGTCGTCAAGGTGTTTGACGATGCCGTCGAAGATCTCGTCGGCGGTCATCTCGACCATCGCCTTGTTCTTGCGGGTCACGGTGTCGACTGCCGCCTGGTAGAGCGGCACCGAGCCGATGCAGGCGTCGGTCTGGCTGATGATGGCGGCGCGGATCTCGTCGATCGGCCCGCCGGTGGAGAGGTCCATGATGGCGTCGGCGCCGGCGGCCACCGCCACCTTGGCCTTCTCCAGCTCCTTGTCGATGGAGACGTCGTCTTTGCTGGTGCCGATGTTGGCGTTGACCTTGGTCTTCAGGCCGAGGCCGACCGCCAGCGGCGGCGCGTTGGAGTGTTTGACGTTGTGGCAGATGATCGCCGTGCCGGCGGCGATCCGTTCGCGCAGCAGTTCGGCGTCAATCTGTTCGGCGGCCGCGGCGGCCTTCATCTCTTCTGTAATCAGGCCCTGGCGGGCGGCTTCGAGCTGAGTCATGAGCGGGTTCCTTTTTTGTCCTGCCGGGTCGAGGAATCTTTATGATGCCAAGACGCCAGGCAAACCGTTGTAACAGGAGACGCAGAGGGGGAGAGACGCTGAGCCAGGAATTCGTTCAGGTTTAAAAAACAAAATGCTTTCTCTCTGTCTCTGCACCTCTCCGTCTCTGCGTTAAAAAAGATTTTCGGGCCGGATCAATGTGTTTCGCTTCCTGCCTGTTCACTGATCGCCCGCGCCCCCTGCCAGTGATTGACCGGGCCGTGGCCGTGGCCGAGGTCGGGAGCGGCGGCGATGGCGGCGTTGATGAACCGTTTGGCGGTCTTGACCGCGACCGGCAGTGGTTGCCCCTGGGCGAGCAGCGTGGCGATGGCCGACGAATAGCTGCAGCCGGTGCCGTGGGTATTGGTGGTGGCGATGCGTTCGGAGGCAAAACGGTGCAGTTTGTCGCCGGCCAGCAACAGGTCGACCGCCGCGCCCTTGAGGTGCCCCCCCTTGAGCAGCACGTTGCGGGCGCCCATTGCCTGCAGCTTGCGGGCGGCACGTTCCATCTCCGACTCGGTTTCGATGGCGATTCCCGACAGCGCCTCGGCTTCCGGCAGGTTCGGGGTGAGCAGGTAGGTGAATGGAAGCAGTTCGGTGATCAGGACTTCGACCGCCTGCTGCTGCAGCAGCGGCGCGCCCCCCTTGGCAATCATCACCGGATCAACGACCGCCGGCAGTCCGTGACGATCGATGGCAGATGCGACCGCGCTGACGATATCGGCGGAGAAGAGCATCCCGGTCTTGAGGATGTCGCAGCCGAGGTCACTGAGGACTGTTTCCAGTTGTTCGGCGACGAAATCGGCCGGGCAGGGATGGATGCCGGTTACGCCGAGCGTGTTCTGGGCGGTCAGCGCGGTGACGGCACTCATGCCGTAGCCACCGAGCAGGGTGATGGTCTTGAGGTCCGCCTGAATACCGGCGCCGCCGCCGGAATCGGACCCGGCCACAGTTAGCACCCGTCCGCGGGGAGGTTGCAGACCACGGTTGAAGAGCAGTGAGAATTCGCGTGCCGCGATGCGTGGATCACTGTCTTCGCGGAGTGCCGAGATCACCGCCAGGGCGTCGGCGCCGGCCTCCAGGACCGCCGGCGCCAGATCGCGGCGGATGCCGCCGATGGCGACCAGCGGCAGCTTGACCGCTCGCCGCACTTTCTCCAGCGTCCTCAGCCCGACCTGGACCGCGTCCTGCTTGGTGGTGGTCGGGTAAATGCTGCCGACCGCGATGTAGTCGGCGCCATCCGTTTCGGCCTGCAGGGCCTGCTCCACGGTGCGGGTCGACACCCCGATCAGCCGTTCCGGTCCGAGCAACTGCCGCGCGGTGGAAACCGGGGTATCATTCTGGCCGAGATGGACGCCGTCGGCTTCGACGTCTGCCGCCAGTTCCGGATTGTCGTTGATCAGCAGTTTCGCCCCGAATTCGCGACAGAGTTCGAGCAGCCCGCGGGCATCTTCACGCTGGTCGCCTGTGGAGCGGGTTTTGCTGCGGTACTGGATGACACGGGCGCCTCCCTGCAGCACGGCGCGGGTGGTTTCCAGGTAGCGGCCTTCGGGGTCGGCGTCGGTGATGTAGTAGAGACCGTTGATCATTTATGTCAGTCCATAAAAAAACAGCACCGCGGGCAGATTCGGCCGCGGTGCTGGATCGAGTGGTTACGGCCGCTTCCCTACGCCGGTATAACCCGGATCAGGTTCAAAGGGTCGTCCTTGCGGACTCTCAGTGACTACTCCCCTAGCGGTGTCTATTCGAATTGTTCCTGTTGGTCAGGCCAGGACGATGCGGTTGTTGAGCAGGTCAATCTCTTCAATTCTGCCGGCGATCTCCTCGATCTTGCCGAAAACGTCGACCAGTTTCACTTTGCCGTCAAGAGGGAGCAGCGATGCCACGTTGTCCAGGGTGCGTTCCTTGTCGCCCTGCACCAGCAGGAGCGGACCGTTGTCGAGACACATGATGAGATACCTCCTACCTGGATCCGTGGGTTTGTGCCGGATGAAGAGTGTAAGTGCTTGGCCTGGATGCGATTTTCAAAAATCTAAGGCGCACCCACAGGTTCGCCGGTGATTTTTGGGAAGCGCATCCAGGTCAATGGCTTGCGCTATTCGCCGGTGACAAGCTCACGGATTCAGGTCCTAGTTTCAAGCCTGCAGACTAGCGAATGCCTTCCCCCGCTGTCAATCATCAATTGTTGACTCGGGCGGGAAACATTCACCGGCCGAGCTTTACACGCCTCGGCCGGCATGCTACAAAATTTCTTTTGTCTGTTTCCCGAATCAGTGTTGATGGCGTCGCAAAAACTCACTAGCAGCTGCGTTGCTGCGTTTGTCTCGCTGTTTCAACGTACGTAAGTACGCCTCATTGCTTGACAATCGCGCGCCTTGCTGCTGGCGCTTTTTGCTTAGCCAACACTGATGCTTTTTTGCGAAAGCATCAGTGTTGAGTTCGCTGCTTCAGGTTCTGCCCCCTGATGGAGTACTGCCATGGATTCTCTGCCCGCGACCCGTATCGAAATTGACCTTGACGCCCTGCGGCATAATTTTCGTCTGGCAGGTGAGTATGCTGCCGGTCGCGACCTGCTTGCCGTGGTCAAGGCGGATGCCTATGGACATGGAGCAGTGCGGGCCGCGCAAACCCTGGCCGGGGAAGGGGCCGAGCTTTTCGGCGTCGCCCACCTTGGGGAAGCGGCTCCGTTGCGTCAGGCCGGTATCGACCGGCCGATCCTGCTCTTCTGCGGCGTGCGTCCGGGAGAGGAAGACCAGGTTCTGAAGTTGCGATTGACGCCGATGTTGTTCGACCTCGGGTTGGCGGAACGTCTTGACGGACTGGCGGCCAATGCCGGGATCCGACAGCCGGTTCACCTGAAGATCGATACCGGCATGGGACGGGTCGGCTTTCGCCCGGAGGAACTGCCGGAGGTGCTGGAACGCCTGCGGCAGTTGTCTCACCTTGAACTGGAAGGCGTGGTATCCCACCTGGCCCTGGCCGACGAACGGGACAACCCCTTCAGTGAGGAACAGTATGCCTGTTTCCGTGCCTGCCTGCGGCAGGTGCGGGAGGCGGGATTTTCTCCCCGGTGGGTTCATCTCAGCAACAGCGCGGCGCTCTACAGTCGTGATTTCCCCGAATGCAACCTGTCGCGCCCCGGGATCAGCCTCTACGGCGGATTGCCAGGACCCGGTTTCGCTGATCTTGACCTGCGCCCGGTGATGCATGTCCGCAGTTCCATCGCCCAGCTCAAACAGGTTCCCGCCGGGACCGGGGTCTCCTATGGCCATCGTTTCACGACCGGGCGCCCGACCCGGCTGGCGGCGGTTCCGGTCGGTTATGCCGACGGCTATTCGCGTCGCTTCAGCAATTGCGGAGAGGTCCTGATTCGGGGCTGCCGGATGCCGGTGGTCGGAACCGTGTGCATGAACTGGACCCTGGTCGACGTAACCGACCTGCCCGAGGTCGCCGTCGGCGACCGGGTGACATTTCTCGGCCGGGACGGCGACGCCCTGTTGCGCGGCAGTGATCTGGCGGCGAAGATCGGCACCATCGACTATGAACTCTACTGCTCCCTGGGTTCGCATAACGAGCGGGTCTACGAAGGTTGAAAACGGTTGCCAGGGCGGTCGCGTCCGTGGTAGAAAGCCCTGTTCAGGCCGCGCCTGAAGACCGCTGCATCCGATCACACCGAAAACCGCCAGGAGTTGACGGTTTTTTCTGTTTTTTGCACCTACAGCTTTCCCGAGGTTGAAAAATGGCTACCATTAAACGCGCTCTCATCAGTCTTTCCGACAAGACCGGCATCGTCGAATTCGCCACCGAGCTGGCGGGCTACGGGGTCGAAATTCTCTCTACCGGAGGCACTGCCAGACTGCTGCGGGACTCCGGTCTGGCGGTCAAGGATGTATCCGAATTCACCGGATTTCCGGAGATGCTTGACGGCCGGGTCAAGACCCTGCACCCCAAGATTCACGGTGGTCTGCTCGGGTTGCGCGACAATGAAGAGCATGTCGCGACCATGGCTGAGCATGGCATCGAGCCGATCGACATGGTGGTGGTCAACCTCTATCCCTTCGAGGCGACGGTCGCCAACCCCGACTGCTCCCTGGAGGATGCCATCGAGAATATCGACATCGGCGGTCCGACCATGCTGCGCAGCGCGGCCAAGAATAATCGTTCGGTGACGGTGGTGGTCGACCCGGGCGATTATCCGAAAGTGCTGGCCGAGATGAAGGCGTCGGGCGGCGCGGTTTCCCCGGCAACCAACTTCGGTCTCGCGGTCAAGGTCTACCAGCACACTGCCGCCTACGACGGCGCGATTTCCAACTGGCTCGGATGTCGGCTGGATGAACAGTCTGCCGCCTTTCCGCCGGCCCTGAGCCTGCAGTTTCACAAGGCCCAGGAGATGCGTTACGGTGAAAATCCCCATCAGCAAGCGGCCTTCTACGTCGAAAAGAATGTTACCGAAGCCTCGATCAGCACCGCCCGCCAGTTGCAGGGCAAGGCGCTGTCCTACAATAATATCGGCGATACCGATGCCGCCCTCGAATGCGTCAAACAGTTCAATGAAGCGCCCGCCTGCGTCATCGTCAAACACGCCAACCCCTGCGGGGTGGCTGTCGGCGAGACCCTGCTCGATGCCTATCGGCGCGCCTTCTCGACCGATCCGGAATCGGCCTTCGGCGGTATCATCGCCTTCAACCGGGAGCTTGATGGTGAGACCGCGGCGGCCATCTGCGAGAAACAGTTTGTCGAGGTGATCATCGCTCCCAAGGTCAGCGAGGCTGCGGTGGAGGCCGTTGCCGCCAAGAAGAACGTGCGTCTGCTCGAATGCGGCCAGTGGCCGGAACAGCCGGCGGCGCGGTTCGATTTCAAACGGGTCAACGGTGGACTGCTGGTCCAGGAACTTGACCTGGCCCTGACCGGAGAGCTGCAGGTGGTGACCCGCCGTCAGCCGACCGAGGAGGAGATGCGGAACCTGCTCTTCACCTGGAAGGTCGCCAAGTTCGTCAAGAGCAACGCCATTGTTTATGGTAGGGACGGCATGACCATCGGTGTCGGCGCCGGGCAGATGAGCCGGGTCAACTCGGCCCGCATCGCCGCCATCAAGGCTGAACATGCCGGGCTCGATGTCAAGGGCGCCGCCATGGCCTCCGACGCCTTTTTCCCCTTCCGTGACGGCATCGACAACGCGGCGGAGGTCGGTATCAGCGCCGTGATCCAGCCGGGCGGTTCGATCCGTGACGAAGAGGTGATCGCCGCCGCCGATGAGCACGGCATGGCGATGGTGTTTACGAAAATGAGGCATTTCAGGCACTAACTACAACTTCGGCGCAGGGCAAAAGGCTAAGGGCTAAAGGGTCTTTCCCTTGGCCTTTCGCCTTTGGCCTTTGGCCGATTCAGGAGTCATTATGAAAGTTCTCGTTGTCGGCGGTGGTGGCCGCGAACATGCGCTCTGCTGGAAAATAGCCCAGTCGCCGCTGGTTGATACCCTCTACTGTGCGCCGGGAAACCCCGGCATCGCCCAACTCGCCGAGTGCGTTCATATTGCCGCCGACGAGATCGACGCGCTGCTGGATTTCGCCCGCGCCGAGAGCATCGACCTGACCGTGGTCGGACCGGAGGTGCCCTTGACCATGGGGATTGTCGATCGTTTCCAGGAGGCCGGTCTGGAGATTTTCGGCCCCAGTCGGGCGGCCGCCCGGATCGAGGGGAGCAAGGGGTTTTCCAAGGATCTGATGGCGCGTCACAATATTCCGACCGCCGCTTACCGCAGCTTCAGCGAGCACGCCGCCGCAGTGGCCTATATCAGGGAACAGGGTGCGCCGATCGTGGTCAAGGCTGATGGCCTGGCGGCCGGCAAAGGGGTGATCGTGGCGATGGACGAAGCGACCGCCATTGCCGCCGTCGATGATATCATGCTGGAGCAGGTCTTCGGCAGTGCCGGGACGAGCGTGGTGATCGAGGAGTTCATGGACGGCGAGGAGGCCTCCTTCTTTGCCTTCACCGACGGCAAAAATATTCTGCCGCTGGCCTCCTCCCAGGATCACAAGCGGGTTTTCGATAACGATGAGGGGCTCAATACCGGCGGCATGGGCGCCTATTCGCCGGCACCGGTGGTGACCGACGAGCTGTACGACGAGATCGTCGAGACCATCGTCAAACCGACCGTAGCCGGCATGGCCGCCGATGGGCACCCTTATGCCGGGATTCTCTATGTCGGGCTGATGATCAAGGACGGCAGACCGCGGGTGGTCGAATTCAACGCCCGTTTCGGTGATCCCGAGGCGCAGCCGTTGCTGGTGCGGATGAAGGAGGACGTGGTGCCGATTCTGCAGGCCTGCGCGCGCGGGGAGTTGAAGCAGACCTCTCTTGAGTGGCATGACAAGGCCGCAGTCTGTGTGGTGATGGCGTCCGGCGGTTACCCGGGCAGCTTCACCAGGGGACACGAAATCAAGGGGCTGGAAGAGGCCGCGCAGATCGACGATCTGGTTGTTTTTCATGCCGGCACCAGGCTGGTGGATGGTAAGGTCGTCAACAATGGCGGTCGGGTTCTCGGGGTGACCGGGCTCGGCAGTGATGTGGCGACAGCAATTCGCAAGGCCTACCGGGGGGTGGAGACAATTTCCTGGCAGGATGCTCATTATCGCAAAGATATCGGGGCGAAAGCGCTCAAGGGCGGGCGCTAGCAGGATGTTGAAAAAGTCACGTTCCCCAGGCTGAGCAAAAATGTCCAGATGCAAGGCGTCCGCAACCCCGCGGAATAAGGCGTACCGGAAGGTACGTCGTTGACGCGGGGTGAGGACAACGCAGCAGATGGGCGTTTTTCATCAGCCTGCTAGGCTCTGGGCGTCAGGCGCCGGGTTGTTCAAGATTCTCCCGGCGCCGAGTGCCCAGTGCCCAGTGCCTGAAATCAAAGGAGTTTTGTATGAGTGACAAGCCGTTGGTCGGAATCCTGATGGGGAGCGACAGCGACTACGAGATCATGGCCGAAGCGGCCCGGGCGCTGCGTGAGTTCGGCGTTCCGTTTGAGGTTACCGTGACCAGTGCCCATCGCACCCCGGAACGAACATCGGAATACGTTCGTCAGGCGCCCGGTCGCGGCATCAGGGTGTTGATCGCCGGCGCCGGCGCCGCGGCTCACCTGGCTGGGGTGGTGGCTGCTGAAACCACTCTGCCGGTGATCGCCGTGCCGATTGACGCGACCGCCCTGAACGGACTCGACGCTCTGCTGGCGATGGTGCAGATGCCCGCCGGAATTCCGGTGGCGACCATGGCGATCGGCAAGGCCGGAGCCCGCAACGCCGGAATTTTTGCCGCCCAGATTCTTGCCGTTGCCGACTCGTCGTTGCGGGACAAGTTGACCGACCAGCGGCAGACGATGGCGGCGGGGGTGGTCGCCAAGGCCGAGAAATTGCAAGAGCGACTGCGCAAGGATGGATTTTGATTCCGGTCTGTTCTTTGATTGACCGGCCTGCACTGTGCTGATGGATCCGATGGAGGGGAGGCTCTGAATCAGTGAGTTCATTGCCGGCGAACAGCACAAGCCATTGACTCGTCTGTCCTTTCCAGAAATCACCGGCGAACCGGATGGGTACGCCTCAGATTTTTGAAAATCACATTCAGGCCAGGCGCTTGTACTTTTCATCCGGCATGACCCCCAATGATTCAGGGGGAAGCTTGATGGCGTCGCAAAAACTCACCAGCAGCTGCGTTGCTGCGTTTGTCTCGCTGCTTCAACGTACGTAAGTACGCCTCATTGCTCGACAATCGCGCGTCTTGCTGCTGGCGCTTTTTGCTTAGCCAACACACTTGATGCTTTTGCAAAAGCATCAAGCTTGACAGACTGAAAACGGTTCGATTAATGTTGATGAGATTGGTTAGATTTAGTCCCCCAGTCTCTCGAAGGCTGTTGGATGCCAGCGGGTCGGTGTTATCGCCGGCTCGTCAATTTTGACCAGCCTCCTCGCCACGCCGACCTATCAGGAGACGACGCTTGAACGCAAAAAAAAGTTCGTTTTTCGACCACGTCTGGGACTTTTTCTGTTCCCTGAAACTTGCCATCAGTACCCTTATCCTGCTGGCTCTCACCTCCATTATCGGGACCGTGATCCAGCAGAACGCGAATCCCCAGGATTATGTCAGGGAGTACGGCGAGACCGCCTACCGGATATTCTCCGCCCTCAATTTTCTCGACATGTACCACTCCTGGTGGTTCCTGACCCTGCTGACTCTTTTCGCCGTCAACCTGATCTGCTGTTCGATCAAGCGTCTGCCGCGGATTCTGAAGCTGGTCAACCAGCCGAACCTTGACCCCGATGAACGGTTTTACAAGACTCTGGCCAATGGAGGAGAACTGACCGTCGGTCTGGCTCCTGAGGAGGTCCGTGATCGGCTGGCGGAATTTCTGGGTCAGAAGTTTTCCCGGCCGCGGGTCGCTGAAGGGGAGGGGGTAATCCAGCTTTTCGCTCAGAAAATGCCCTGGGCTCGGTTCAGTGTCTACGTCACCCACCTGTCGATCCTGGTGATTTTCCTTGGCGCTATCCTGGGCACCGTCTGGGGTTACAAGGCCTATGTCAATATTCCCGAGGGAAGCAGTACCGACAAGGTCTGGCCGCGCGGCAGCGATACACCGATCGATCTGGGGTTCGAGGTGCGCTGTGATCGTTTCGAGGTGCAGTTCTATCCCGGCGGCATGCGCCCCAAGGAGTTTGTCAGTGACCTGGTGGTGCTGGAGAATGGCAAAGAGGTGGTGAAGAAGACCATCGAGGTCAATGACCCGCTGACCTATAAAGGGATTACGTTCTACCAGTCAAGTTACGGACCGATGGGTGATCCGCAGTTTCACTTCAAGGTACGCGAACGGGCCACCGGCAAGACGGTGACCGTTGTCGCCCACAAGGGCCAGCCGGTCAAGCTGCCGGGCGGACAGGCGTTTCGGGTAGCTGATTTCACGGAACATTTTCAGACCTTCGGTTCGGCTGCCCGGATTGAGATGCTGCCCGACCTGACCGGCAAGAATCCGGCAGGAAGGAGTCGGAAATCCTTTGTTGTGCTGCAGAAATTCCCGGAATTCGACGCCCAGCGCGGCGGTGAATATATCTTCAGCCTGCTCGATTACAAGCAGCGCTACTATACCGGTCTGCAGGTTGCTAAAGACCCCGGTGTCTGGGTCGTCTGGCTGGGCTGCTTCTTTCTTGTCGCCGGTACTTTTTCGGCCTTTTTCCTTTCTCACCGTCGTCTCTGGGTGACCGTTCGTGCGGAAGGCGGCAAGACCCATGTCCGCTACGGCGCCAATGCGCACCGTAATCAGGCGGCTTTCGCCATCTGGTTTGAAGATTTTGCCAGGGACTTCGAGGAGTCGCTGAAAAAATAGGTTGTCTGAACCACGCTGTTGCCAGAACTTTTAGGAGGCACACACATCATGTCCAGCGTTAATTTGTTCAATTTCACCACTATTGCTTATTTCTCCGCCATGATCCTTTTTGTCGGCTACCTGGTGACCCGCAAGGAGGGTGTTTCCCTGGTTGCCAACATTGCGACCTGGATCGGTTTTGTGCTGCATACCGGTGGCATCGGTCTGCGCTGGTACGAGTCCTACCAGATGCTCGGTGCCGACGGCAGGGCGCCGCTCTCAAATCTCTATGAATCGGTGGTTTTTTTCGCCTGGACCATCGTCTTGATCTACATCCTGATCGACCTGAAATACAAGCAGCGCGCGGTCGGAGCCTTTGTCGTGCCCTTCGCTTTTCTCGGCATGACCTGGGCCCAACTCAACCTCGATGACGCCATCGATCCCCTGGTCCCAGCGCTGCAGAGTAACTGGCTGACCTATCATGTCATCACCTGTTTTCTCGGCTATGCATGCTTCGCTGTCGCCTGCGGGGTGTCGATCATGTACCTGATCAAGTCGGGCAAGGAGCAGAATAATGCTGAATCGACTCCGGCCGGCGGGGTGATGTCGCTGTTCCCCAGCATCAAAGTGCTGGACGATATCAACTACAAGGCGATCATGATCGGTTTTCCGCTGCTTTCCCTCGGTATCATTACCGGTGCCGCCTGGGCTAATTATGCCTGGGGAACTTATTGGAGCTGGGATCCGAAGGAGACCTGGAGCCTGATCGTCTGGTTCGTCTATGCCGCCTTCCTGCACGCCCGTTTTACCCGCGGATGGGTCGGCAGAAAGGCCGCCTGGCTGTCGGTGTTCGGCTTTGCCGCGACCATTTTCTGCTACCTTGGAGTGAACCTGGTGCTTTCCGGTCTTCATTCCTATGGTGGCGGTTGATCTTCTCCCTCCCCCGGCCCGGCCGGCCGTGGTGTGAAGATTGCATCTTTTTATGGGGGCGGTTCCTGTTTGCAGCTCGAGTGAACTGCGCGGGAGCCGCCTTTTGTTTTTAACCTGAATTCGTGAGTTTCTGACGGGCGGGAGTGTAAGTGCTTGTCCTGGATGGGATTTCCGAAAATTTGAAGCGCATTCATAGGTTCGCTGACGATTTTTGAGAAGCTCAGGCAGGTCAGTCTTGCGCTATCCGCTGGCAAGGAGTTCACTGCTTCAGGTTTAATCCCTGCCGAACGATCCCGGATGGGGTTCGGAAAGGGCTGGTCTGTGCCGTCTTTTGGCCGGATCGATGACTGTGTATTGACAGGAGGTTTCTGCAATGGAGCGGCTGTTGAAATACCTTTTGATGGTTTTGGCGGCATTTTTCCTATTTCAGGGCAGTGCCTGGGCCGGTGGTTGCGTGACGACCGCCTGTCACGCCATCATGGGGAAGGCAAAAGTGGTGCATGGTCCGGTCGCGGTGGGGGAATGTGGTCTCTGTCACGAGTCGACCGGCAGGAAGCATCCGGGGAAGAAAGGTGCCTTCAAGCTGGTCAAGACCGGCAGCGATCTCTGTTATCTCTGTCACGACAGCAAAACCGAGGGGAAAAAACATATTCATCCGATTCTCGAAGAGGGTTGCACCGGTTGTCACAGCCCTCACCAGTCAGCCAATAAGTATTTCCTGCTGCAGCCCGGCAACGCGCTTTGTCTGATGTGTCATGATGACAAGGGTGGCGGAACCAATCAGCACCCGGCTGTGGAGGAAGGTTGTATCTCCTGTCACGATCCCCATGCCGGGGATGCTCCGAAGATGCTCAGTGTTGAAGGCAATGACCTTTGCCTGACCTGCCACGATGATCCGACCGGCGGCAGAAAATATGTTCATCCCGCCCTTGAGGAAGGCTGTACCTCCTGTCACGATCCCCATGATGGCCCGGCGCCGAAGATGCTGCCGGCGGAAGGCAAGGATCTTTGCCTGACCTGCCATGACGACCCGACCGAGGGGATGAAATATGTTCATCCGGCCCTGGAAGACGGTTGTACCGCCTGCCATGACCCCCACGCCGGGGATGCGCCGAAGATGCTCAGTGCAGAGGGTAATGATCTCTGCCTGCAGTGCCATGATGATCCGACCGACGGGATGAAGGTGGTCCACCCGGCGGTGGAAGAGGGATGCGTCTCCTGCCATAATCCGCATGCCAGCCCGAATCCGAAGATGCTTCGTGCCGCCGGCAGTGCTCTCTGTTACCAGTGTCACGAGAGCAAGACCGACGGTAAGGCGCATGTGCATACCCCGGTGGCCGATGGGGAATGTACCTCCTGTCATGGACCTCATGGCGGTCCGAAGGAAAAGATGCTGCCTGCGACCGGCAGCGCTCTCTGCTATCAGTGTCATGATGACAAGACTGATGGTCAATTCGTGCATCCGCCGGTTGCCGCCGGTGAATGCGAGAGCTGCCATGATGTCCATGCTGCCGATGGGGAGTATCAGACCATCGAACCGGGCAATCAGCTCTGCTTCATGTGCCATGATGACAAGGCTGAACTGGGGACCATGAAGAATGTCCATCCGGTTGTCGCCGACGGTTGCACCAACTGCCACAACCCCCACAATGGACCGCAGCCGAAAATGTTGCCGGCTCGTGGAGACGCCCTCTGTGCCGGTTGTCATGATGACATTGCCGCTACGGCAAAAAATGCAGTTTCAAAGCATCCCGCCCTTGAGGATGGCTGCACCGTCTGTCATGATGTTCATGGTACCGGGCAACCACGCATGTTCAGCAGTCCTCTGGAAACCATGTGCTTTGACTGTCATGACGAGATGCAGGAGAAGATTGCCGGCAGTGTTTCCCAGCATCAGCCGGTGAAGAATGGCCGCTGTGTCGCCTGTCACGCGCCCCACGGGTCACGGAATCCACCGTTGCTGAGGGCGAGTTATCCTCCGCCGGGCGAGTTCTATGCGCCCTACCGGCCGGGGACCTATGCACTCTGTCTGACCTGCCATAACCGGGGCAAGTTGGAATATCGTCGTACCTCCGAGGCGACCAACTTTCGCAACGGGGATCGGAATCTGCATTACGTGCATGTCAACAAGCGCACCAAGGGAAGGGTCTGTCGCACCTGTCACGATGTCCACGGTGCCGATCAGCCGAAGCTGGTTCAGAGCAAGACCCGTGGTTTCGGCAGCTGGGACATCCCGATCAAGTTGCAGAAGACCGAGACCGGCGGCACCTGCATGGTCGGGTGCCACCAGCCGCGGGGTTATGATCGGGTGCGTCCGGTGCGCAACAAGTGAAGCGAGGGATGAAGGTGAGTTTGAGGCGGTTCTGCCATAAATACGGATGCTGGTTGTTGCTGCCGGTCCTGCTGTTGGCCGGATGTTCACCCGCCGCGGCACCCCGAAAAAGGTTTTTCTGGCCGATCGGGACGGGCCAGCCGCGCATTGAATATCTCAACTACTATCTTGGCGAACAGGATCTGAAGCGAGGGGTCGAGAACCCCTTTTCCGATGCCGTGTTCGGCAGGGAACGTCCGGTTCCGGTTTTTCAGCAGCCCCATGCCATTGCTGTCAAGAAGGACGAGGTACTGGTCTCTGATCTGATCATCAAGAAGGTTGTTGTCCTCGATTTTTCGCAAAAGAAAATCCGCTACCTGAAAGACGCCAAGGGGCGGGATTACCTCTTCCGTCGACCGATCGGCATCGCCGTGGCTCCACGGGGTACAGTCCTGGTGGTTGATGCCATTGAGCATCGGGTTGATGTTTTTTCGGCTGCTGATGCCTACCTCAAATCCTTCGGGCAGAATCATCTGTCACGACCCACCGGCATTGCCGTCTCTCCGGATGGTCAACAGGTCTGGGTGGTGGATACCGGTGCCCACAGGCTGGTTCATTTTGATGGTGACGGAAACTATCTGGGTGAAATGGGGGCGCGCGGAGTGGCTCCCGGGATGTTCAATTTTCCTCTGGATGCTGATTTCGATGCCGAGGGGAATCTCTACGTTCTTGACGCGATGAATGCCCGGGTGCAGGTTTTTTCCCCGCAGGGTAAGTTTCTGCGCGCTTTCGGTGGTCGCGGGACCCAGCGGGGGCTGTTTCGCATTCCCAAAAGCCTAGCGGTCAGTCGAACTTCGGGGTTGATTTATGTGACCGATTCGATGGCCAACGATTTTATTGTTTTTGACCTGCAGGGGAGGCTGTTGCTGACTGTCGGCGGGCATTATGCCAGCAACCTGAGCAAGGTTGTGCCCGGAGGGATGAATCTGCCCAAGGCAATCGCGGTTGACAAGCAGGATGGGATCTGGGTTGTTGACGGGCTCAATCGTATGGTGCACCGTTTCCAGTATCTTACCCCCGCCTACCTGGAAAAACATCCGATCCTGCCTGGAGAGAGGCTGGTGCCGACGGCTGTTTTCAAGTCGACTCCAGCGAAGTAGGTAAGATGAAAATGAAGCGCAACTGATGGAAGGTAAATTATGAAAAAGCTGATCTGGATGTCGGTCCTGGCGGGTTCCCTGCTGGTGACGTCACTGGCGGCGGCGGCCGGTCTTGAAATTGTCTACCCGGCTGACAAGACGGTGGTGACCAAGTCCAATTACCTGATTATCAAGGGCGGGGATAAGCCTCAGCTTGAGGCGATGGTGATCACCATCAACGGGGTGGCCAGCGATCCGATCGATATTTCAGGGGCTGATTACCGGGCCGCCTTCGGCGACCTGCTGATTCTGCAGCCGGAATTCGATGCCGGTAAAAATCAGGTCGAGGTCAAGGGTTACGTCGCCGGGAAGCAGGTGGCCAGGGCGACGGCTGTTCTTTTCTATCAGAAGGACCCCATGACAGCTGTCCCGTCCGGGTTCGTGCCGTTTCGGATGCATACCGCCGAGCGTGAAGCCAAGTGTGTCGGCTGTCATAATATGAATCCGGACAAGGTTGAGATGCGGCAGACCGACCCGGCCAAGAATCCCTGCGCCTCCTGTCACCGTCGCATGCTGAATCGCAAGTACGTGCATGGACCGGCTGGTGCCATGCAGTGCGCGGCCTGTCACAGTATGCAGCCGAAGAATGGTGTCAAGTATACGGTTTCCAGTGATGACGCGGCCCTTTGCGGTGGCTGCCACAGGCAACAGGAGGACCGTTTTGCCAGAAACAAGAAGTTGCACGGTCCGGTTGATGCCGGCCTCTGCCTGCCTTGTCATGACCCCCATGCCAGTGACCAGCCGGCGCAACTTGTCGCCAAGGTCAACGACCTCTGTCTCGGCTGCCATGAAGCGATTCGCGGCCAGGTCCACGCTGTTCAGGGGCTGACCGGCAACTCCCACCCCCTGGAGGGGCGTCCCGACCCGAGTCGGCCCGGACGTGAGCTTTCCTGCGCCGGCTGTCATGATCCCCACGGTGGTGCGGTGGAGCAGCTTTTTGTTCAGCAGAAGACCAGCCGTTTCGGACTCTGTGCGGTCTGCCATCAGAAGTAGAGTGCGTCTTTTGCCAAATAGACTTTCGGTCTTATGGCAGGACGCCGCCCGGTCTTTTGGGGGACCGGTGATGTAATCTCAGGAAAAACCGAGACTTGTTGGGGTGAATTCGGGTTGGCACATGCCTTGCTATGTGTTTGTGTGTAGCGATAAACCGCTCAAATACACGCCAGCGTGGCGTCGGGATGAGCATTGAACGATGAAGGGTGGATGGTCCACTCAAAACGCAACTCCAAGGAGGTAAGGAAATGAAGAAGGTATTTGTTCTGGCCGCAGCGCTGATGCTGTTTGCCGCCCCTGCCATGGCCGTGATCAGCGGCTCCAAGCACGATTTTACCCAGGCTCCCTACAATGCCACCGAAATCTGTGTGTTCTGCCACACCCCGCATGGTGCCGACACCAGCGTGGCTGACGCGCCGCTGTGGAACCACTACACCACGACCCAGACGTTCACCACCTACACCTCGGCATCCCTCGACGGCACCATCACGTCGCCCTCAGGCCGCTCCAAGCTGTGCCTCTCCTGCCATGACGGCGTCACCGCCATCGACGCCTACGGCGGCGCGACCACCGGTACCCCGATGGCAACCGGTATTGCCGCCAACCTCGGTACCGACCTCAGCAACGACCACCCGGTCAGCGTGACCTACGAAGATGCGGCCAATGGCGGCACCGACGCCGGTCTGCGTGCTGCGGATGCCGCCGTCGGCACCTCGGTCACCAACGGTGGTGTGACCCTGCCGCTGTACACTGACAAGGTCGAGTGCGCTTCCTGCCACGACGTGCACAACGGCGGCGCGGGTCAACCCATGCTGCGGGCCAGTAACGCCAACAGCGCCCTGTGCCTGGTCTGTCACAACAAGTAAGTCGTTATGTCTGCATTCAAGGCTCCCGGTCCCTGGGCCGGGAGCCTTTTTTTGTTTCTTGACGGAAATCGTGTTAAAGTTTCCCACCTTCCGCAGTGAAGGAATTCTGGGTCAAGAGGTGAAGTCGTGCTGAAGAGATGCTGTACCGTTCTGGTCCTGGTTCTGTTGCTTGCCGGTTGTGCCGGTCCGAAGAAGAAGTTGGAGCCGGTCTATTTTCCTCCTCCCCCCGATCTGCCGCGTGTCCAGTATCTGACCACCTTCATCACGGAACTCGATGTTCTGCCGGAGAACAAGCGTCGACTCGCCCTAGCGCTGGGCAATACGGCACCGATGGTTTTCAAGAAAGCGACCGATGTCGCCTTCTACGGACATGTCCTTTATGTTATTGATTCCGGGATTCAGGCGCTGTGGCGTTTTGATCTGCAGCAACGCAAAGCCAGGGTGCTGCAGGGGTTTGATTCCGCCGGGGGGGGAGAGACCTTTGCCCTGCAGAAACCGGTCGGCCTGACCATTGATGAGCAGGGTCGGAAGTTTATCGCGGACAGTGGCCTGCATACGGTCATTGTTCTCGACAAGGATGAGAAATACATTCGTTCCTACAGTTTCCCGGAGGGCTTCCGCCCGGGTGGAATGGTTGCCGCGGGGGGCAACTTGTGGGTCGGGGACCTGCGGCACCACCGGATTTATCGTATCGACATCGCCAATGGAGAAGTTCTGCAGACGTTCGGAACCAAAGAAGGTGAGTTGTACTGGCCCTATTCGCTGGCTTTCGACAGTGCCGGAAATCTCGTCGTCAGTGACATGGGGCTGTTCAAAGTGCTGAAGTTTTCGCCTGAGGGCAAGCTCCTCGGGGAGATCGGCCAGGTCGGTGACCGGCCGGGTCAGTTCACCCGGCCCAAGGGGATTGCCGTGGCCCCTGATGGGCTGCTGCATGTGGTCGACGGCGGCTTCGAGAATGTCCAGGTTTTTGACCGCAACGATCGCCTGCTGATGTACTATGCTGATGCGCCCCCTCCGGCCAATCTTTTTCTGCCGCTGGGCATCGCCGTCAGTGCCGATGTTGTTCCCGATCTGCAGGAATTTATCGCGCCCGGGTTCAAGGCCAGTTATGTAGTGGCGGTCGCCAACCAGTTCGGGCCGAGCCGGGTCAGTCTCTATGCCTTCGGGGTGCGAGAGGGCGCCGACTATTCGAAGTATGGTCTTTCTACGGACAAGAAGAAGCCCCAATGATGTTTATGGCGCCATTGCATGACTGAGTTTCACGCCGGGCCCGCTTTAATGCGGGCCTTTTTTTTGGTGGGCGGTCCGTTTTGGGCAACGCCTTTTCCCCGGTATTTCATGGTGTGAAGGCGGCGGCGTGGCGATATGCCGTACTGTGCTGAAGCACAGTTTTTGATGTGGTGTTGCATCGGCGGTTTTTCGAGTCGATCCCTGTATCTAACAGTCTGAAATAAATAGTGAAAAAGCTTATTGCCGAGGGTCCGCCATGAGCGTGAGCTATTTGCGATAGCCATGGCGGCCGGGGAACGCTTTTTGCACCAAACAGGGCAGACTTTGTCGCGGGGACTTTGTAAATTGTTTAAAACATTCTTAAAAATTTCAATCTGTTTGCTGCTGCTGTTGACGAGTCTGCAGCCAGCTTTTGCCCTCAGCCGTCTCAACGGCAGTGTTGAGTTGGCTTATGGCGGCTACAAGGCGGATGAGGACGGGCAACAGGTTGCCGACACCTCCTATTTCGCGCAGAAGTACAGTCTGCTTTATTCCCTTGACGGTCAGATTTATGAAGGGCGGGGCGGTGGTTATAAACTTGCTCTCGGCGCCGAGTGGATCAGCCTGGATCTGGATGAAAATGGCGAAAGTCAGTCGCTGCAGGCGCCGAAAGCGCTTTTTCAGGGAGAATTTCTCTTCGCTCCGGGGGGGTTGCCGATCCGTTTTCAGGCGTATTCCCGCGATCTCTCTGAAGCCCAATTCGTTGAGGACTCGACTTTCGCCTGGCAGGGGGATTTCTTCCCCTATCAGACCGAAGGTGTGATTGAGCCGCTGGTCTACGATGACATTCAGGACGGCAGTCGCATTGAGAGCGGTGCCACCCTGTTTCTCGGTATCCGCAACGGCCATTATCTCGGCAAGTATCGTGATATCCTTTCCATGTTCCCGCGGCTGTTGATTGACTATCGTCAGGTGGATGTCCGTGATCTTGAGTCTCTCACCCCGCAGAAATACAGCGAACGCGACCTGGCTTTTGTCTCCCTGAACAAGAAAGACAACTGGTTCCATTACCGTCTTCACGATTATGTCGATTATCTCGACCCGCAGAATAATTTCCGCGAAAAGATCTTCATGCTTGGCACTGTTGATCACACGCTGACCCGCCAGTGGATCAATATCACCAACTGGATCAAAATTTCCGCCGATGTCAGTTACACGACCCTGGATTCCTCCGGATTCGTGCCGGATGAGGAACGCTACGACCTGAATCTTTTCTCTGTTGGAAGACGAACCAACTGGGAGTTCAGCAACTTCACCACCTTTGAGCGTCTGCTCCGTGCTGATCGAATGATCAGGGAATTGGAGATTCCGATTTTCGCTTCCGGCCAGTTGAACCGTGACACGGCCTGGCGGGTCCGTCTGCTCGGGGAGAAGCGCGATGAATCGAATTTTGCCACCGGCGGGAACCAGACGGGGCATGTCGATTCTTCCCTGGTTGACACGAAGATCGAAGGGTTCCGCAACTCCCGTTATCGGGCGGATTTCAGGTCGGAGCTGGAATACAACAACGATGACCTGATGCAGGGGGATGCCCAGCGGTTGACCTTCTCCTTCTATTCGAACCAGGCTTATCGCCCCCGTTATGATATGTTCGGGTCTGTTTCCGTCGCCCGGTTCGCGGGACGGAACAAGGCCAATGTCAACGACAGCAATTATTATGAAACGGTGCTGATCGGCAAGGTCGAGACCAATATCACCTCGCGACTCAGGGTCGGGGGGCAGGAACAGCTGGTCTGGGGACAGGGGGACCTGGGTGGCAGCTTGACCCGCTATGTCATCCCGCTGGGAGAGGTTGAAAAGCTCAATGATGCGAATTTTCAGACCGGCACCACCTGGCGGAATACTCTGGCGCTGTTTGCCGAAATGACCAGTTCCAATCGTTTGGACAACCGCATTGAATTCATCTATGACCATCTGAATGCGTCTTCGGACAGCGATGACCAGCTCAATTTCAGGCACACTCTGAATTATGATCGACGGTCGTTTTCGTTGCGGATGGCCACGGAATATACCCTCAACTCGACGCCGTCGGTAGAAAACAACAGCAATCTGGTTACTCTGGGAACCAGTGTGGGCGGGGGGACGAGGAATGAGTTCAATCATCACCTGACGCTCAATTACGCTCCGAACCGGAACTGGGAATTGCGGGGGCGGCTGGACTACCGCTGGAGTGACATCGTCAACGGTCCCGATTACACCACCGTCGATGCTCGGCAGTCGCTGCAGCGCAACATCTATCGTCAGACCGGCCTGATTCGTCGCATCGCCTCGATTGAGCAGGAGCTTCGTTACGAGGAGGAAACGAGTTCCCGTTACGATGTTCGCGTTACCACTCTCGGGGTGGCCGTCAACCTGTACCCGACCCGTCACCTGTACCTCGGATCACGTGTCCGTTATCGTTATTTTCAGCAGGATGACCAGGGTGAATACGCGGTTTACCTGATGGCGGGGCTTGATTACCAGAAATTTAAAATCAACCTCGACTATGCTTACGGAGACAGAGAGAAAAAGGATGGTGCCGTTCTTCCTGAGCGCGTTGAGCATCGTTGGCGGGTGGAAGTCAAGAAAACATTCTGATCCTTATGTGGTATCGTTTGCAATCGGCTCCTTTCATCCTCTGGTGAAGGGGGCTTTCTTTTTGTTGGGTGAAGCTGTCGGACGGGTGGTTTGGATTTGATGAAATCGATCGTTGCATCCATTCTTCGGGACGAAGAAAGTCAGTCGCCGGAAGGGTATCGCTGGTCCCTTGATCCGTTTCTGCTGGTCGCTTTCGCGGGGGCCACCTGCAGGGCGCCGATGATGGACCTCGGTTGTGGCCGTGGAATCATCGCGTTGCTGCTGGCTGCCGGAGGGGTGGAGCGGGTGGATGGCATTGAGCGGCAAGCGTTGCCGGTTGCTGCTGCCCGTAAAAACCTCGGCCGCCTGCCGGAGCCCGGCAGGTTTCGCGTCATTCACGGGGATCTGCGGCAGTGCCGGGAATTGTTTGCGGCGCAGTCCTACCGGACGGTACTGACCAACCCTCCATATCGCTCCCCCAAAAGCGGTCGCATTGCTCCCGACGCCGAGCGTGCCGGGGCCCGGCATGAAATGGCCGGCGGGCTGGAGGACTTTATTCGCGCCGCCGCCTATCTGCTGAAAAACAACGGGCACTTCTGCATTGTCTATCTGTCGGAACGGCTTGCGGAATTGCTGTCCCTGATGCAGAGTTGCAAAATTGAGCCAAAACGGTTGCGTATGGTTCACTCCAGGGAAGGTGAGGGGGCCAAGCTGGTGCTGGTTGAGGGACGGCGCGCGGCCAGACCCGGCGGCCTGAAGATCGAGCCGCCGCTTTACCTGTATGACGGAGACGATTACTCCGCGGAGGTACGGGAGATCTATACCGGTTTCGGCCTCGGGCAAGAATAGGGCAGTTGTCAGTTTGCAGCCTACTGCCTACTGCCTACTGCCTACTGCCTTCTCCCCTTTTCAGTCTCCGCCTGCCGGATACGAACCCGGCGCAGGGCATCGCGAATTTCACCCTCGGGCAGGGCGGCAAGTTCCCGTTCAATGGCGGCCCGTTCGGTTTCGGTCAACGGGCTCCGCGGCGGACGTTCGGGAGATGTTGTCTCGACAGGGGTGTCCGGCATCCGGCCGCGTTTCCAGAACAGCTCGCGAATCAGCCCTTCGCCGAGTTCCTGATTGAGTTTCTGCAGAATCTGTGGCGCCATCATCCGCAACTGCTGCATCCAGATCGGCTGGTCGACGCGCACCTCAAGGATGCCGTCGCGAATGCGTAACGGTTTGGCGTGGGAGGCGATCTGCGGTCCGACCACCTGCTCCCAGACCTGCCAGGCGCGGTACTGCTTCAGTTTTTCCGCATAGCCGCCACTGGAGAAGAACTCCTCGGCGATGCTTCCGGCCCTGACCGCCTGGGGGAGACGTGGTCGCTTCGGTTTCCTGTTCATTGCACCCGGCGCCGGGCTCGTCCCCCGAGGAGTTGTCCGGCCACGGCACAGGCCAGGGTCAGGGGGACAATACTCCAGCCGAAACCATAGTGCAGGCGCAGCAGGATGATCATTGGAATCGTGATATGGATGTAGATGAACCAGCGGAGCGAGAATTTGCGTACCCCTTCGCGCAGGTAGCCGAGGGGAAGGTTGGCGCCGAAGGCAAAAACCAGTAAGCTGGTAAGGTGGATGGTTGTTTCGGATATCACCGATGGTCTCCTGATAAAAACTGAGGGATTTTATCGCCTTTTCTCCGTCGGGTCAATGGTGGGGTTGCTTCGTTGTGACAATCATGGCATGATGCCGGCCCCAAGGGAAGGACAGCATGGTCAAAAAAGGTGATCTGGTTGCCATTTTTCACTCGATTCACCGGGTGATGAAGGCTGAAAAACTGCTCAAGTCCGCAGATGCGAACATCCTGCTGATTCCTGTGCCGCGTCAACTCAGTTCCGATTGCGGTCTGGCGATTCGCATCGTGGCGGAAGACCGGGCGCGGGTACTGGCACTGCTCGATGAAGCGCGGTTGTCGCCGGTGGAACTGCATGAAAAGCAGGAGGGCGGTTTTGAGTTGCTTCCGTAAGGGCTAACTTGTCTCACCGCCGTCGTTTTCTCCTTGACAGTCGATCGGCGCTTCACTATTATTTCATCCTTTGTGAGAAGGCTTCATCCAGAGTGATAGATGTGATCGATGTTCGATAACCTGACGGAAAAGTTTGACACGGTCTTCAAGAAGCTGCGGGGCCGTGGGCGCCTGAGCGAAGAGAATATCAAGGACGCTCTGCGGGAGGTCCGGCTGGTTCTGCTCGAGGCCGACGTCAACTTCCGCGTGGTCAAGGATTTTATCGCTGCGGTTCGTGACCGGGCTCTCGGCCAGGATGTCCTCAAAAGTCTGACACCGGCCCAGCAGGTTATCAAGATTGTGCGCGAGGAACTTGCCCGATTGATGGGCGAGGGTGAGGCCAATGCTCTCGACCTGGCGGCACGCCCGCCGGTTCCGGTTATGCTCTGCGGTCTGCAGGGGGCCGGTAAAACGACCACCTGCGGTAAATTGGCGCTTTCTCTGCGGAGGCAGAAGCGCAACCCTTTGCTGGTGCCGGCCGACATCTATCGTCCGGCGGCGATTGAGCAGCTCAAGACTGTCGGCCGCCAGATCAATGTCGAGGTCTTCGACAGCCAGCCGGGGCAGGATCCGGTAAAAATCTGTGAAGCGGCCCGTGCCTACGCCGAGTTGAACGGGTTTGACACCCTGATCCTCGACACCGCCGGGCGGCTGCATATCGACAGCGAATTGATGCAGGAACTGGTGCGGATCAGGGATTCCCTCGAGCCGCGCGAGATTCTGTTCGTCGCTGATGCCATGACCGGGCAGGACGCCGTCAATGTCGCCGAGAGCTTCAATCAGGTTCTCGACATCAGCGGCGTGATTCTCACCAAACTCGACGGTGATGCTCGCGGTGGTGCGGCGCTGTCGATCCGCGCGGTAACCGGCAAGCCGATCAAGCTGGTCGGTATGGGCGAAAAACTCGACGCCCTTGAGGTGTTCCATCCCGACCGTATGGCGCAGCGGATTCTCGGTATGGGGGACGTTCTTTCCCTGATCGAGAAGGCCCAGTCGGTGGTCGAGACCGAGGATGCCGCCAGGATGGAAGCGCAGTTGCGCAAGGATGGTTTCACTCTTGAAACGTTCCGCGATCAACTGCAGATGATCAAGAAGATGGGTTCCATGGAGGGCCTGTTGAAGATGATCCCCGGCGCTGGCAAGGCGATGAAGCAGATGAAGGGGATGCAGCCGCCCGACCAGGAAATGAAAAAAATCGAGGCGATCATCAATTCGATGACCCGCCGTGAACGTCATGATCACCGGATTCTCAATGGTTCCCGTCGGCAGCGAATCGCCCGCGGCAGTGGAACGACGGTGCAGGACGTCAATCAGCTCATCAAGCGTTTTTCGGAAGCGCAGAAGATGATGAAAAAAATGCAGAAAATGGGTCCCAAGGGGCTTAAGGGAATGATGCGCGGCATGCCGTTTTAGGTTTGTCGCAGCTTCACGTTATTGACTGACAAGACAATCTCGAAACAAGTGCTAAGATTACAACGAGGAAGATCCAGGAGGATACACACATGGCAGTAAAAATCAGACTGGCCCGTGGCGGCGCCAAGAAAAAGCCTTTTTACCAGGTCGTGGTCGCCGATGAGCGCTTCCCGCGCGATGGCCGTTTCATTGCCAATCTGGGCCAGTACGATCCGAAAGTCGATCCACCCCTGGTCAACCTGAAAGAAGAACTGACCCTCGAATGGCTGAAGAAAGGTGCTCAGCCGACCGACACGGTGCGTACACTGCTCCGTGGCAGCGGCATCTGGGCCAAGTTCAAGCAGCCTGCTGAGGCCTAGTTCTCTCCATCTGGTAAGGTCGGATGGGGGTGGGGAGGATTTCACGTCGAGATTTTCTCCGTCAGGTTTCCGAGGCCAGGGCAACCCCTGTACCAAAGGACGGACCCCCATGAAAGAGCTGATCGAGTTCATCGCCAAGTCTCTGGTGGAAAATCCCGAGGCCATTTCCATCTCTGAAGAAGAGAGCGAGGACGGGACCGTGCTCGTCAAACTGGCCGCAGCCCAGGAGGACATGGGGCGCATTATCGGCAAACAGGGACGCACTGCCAAGGCGATGCGAACCCTGCTCAATGCCAAGGCCACCCGGGAGAGCAAGCGGGCCTCGCTGCAGATTATGGAGTAGTGCAGCCGTTGGAAACAGCTTTGCGCCCCCTGGGCCGGGTGATTGGTACCCATGGCCTGCGCGGGGATTTGAAAATCAAGGGACATCCCGGCAACCAGGCGGCTCTACTGGCAGCGCCCCGCATTTATCTGCGTCAGAATGACACCGGTTCTGATTGCCTGACGGTGCAGAGGATCGTTCCCGGTCGTGGCTGGTTGCGTGTCAGTTTGCGGGAGATTGACCGAATTGAGCGGGCCGAACCGCTGGTTGGCGCCGAGGTGCTGGTTGATCCCGCTTCTCTGCAGCGGGACGATGGGGACCTGTTCTGGTTTGAACTGGAAGGTCTGGACGTGATTGATACCGGCCGCGGGCCGATCGGTCGGCTTGAAGAGATGTTTGAAACCGGCGCCCATGCGGTCTATGTGGTCAGGGGCCGGTATGGTGAGGTGCTGATCCCGGCCGTTCCTGAATTTATCGGAGCCGTTGATCTGGAACGGGGAACACTTCAGGTCGATGTTCCCGAGGGTCTGTTTCCGGACAACCTGGGGCAGTGAGTCAGTCTGAACCAGAGTCCAGGTTTAATACAGGTTCGACGACAGGTTATGACCTTTGATATTCTGACCCTCTTTCCCCAGCTTTGCGAATCGCCTTTTTCTGCCAGTATTCTCGGTAAGGCGCAGCAGCGGGGACTGATCAGCGTGCGCAGCCATAATCTGCGTGACTGGGCCGAGGGTCGGCATCAGGTGACAGACGATACGCCCTACGGCGGCGGCGACGGGATGGTGATGAAGGTCGATCCGGTTGCCGCGGCTCTTGCTGATCTGCGACGTGCCAGTCCCGGTTCCAGGGTGCTGCTGATGACGCCTCAGGGCCGCAGGTTCTGCCAGGCCGAGGCGGAAAAACTGGCTCGTGAACCGGGCCTTATTTTCGTCTGCGGACGTTATGAAGGGATTGACGAGCGCGTTCGTTCGCTGGTCGACGATGAATATTCGATCGGTGATTTTGTCATGACCGGTGGTGAGCTGCCCGCCATGACCATCATCGATGCCGTTGCGCGCCTGCTGCCCGATGTCCTCGGCGCGGCCGGCAGCGCCGCCGGCGACTCCTTTTCCGACGGGCTGCTGGAATATCCGCAGTATACCCGTCCAGCGGAGTTTAACGGGCAGGCGGTGCCTCCGGTGCTGCTTTCCGGCGACCATGGCGCGATTGCCCGCTGGCGCCGACGGCAACAGCTGCAGCGGACTTTCGAAAGGCGGCCGGAGTTGCTGGAGACAGCCCCGCTTGATGATCAGGATCGGGAATTTTTGCGGCAGTTGCGTGAAGGCTGCCGCCAGACAGATGAGTGACAGCTTTCGGGGTGAACGATGACGGTCATGTTGGATCGCCGGCCCGGGGGCGGACAAGAAATGTCAAAACAAACAGCGAACAGCATCGCACATAAGGAGGACAGGATGAATATTGTCGACCGGATCGGCATGGAACAGGTGAGGAAAAACATTCCCGCGTTCAAGGCGGGCGATACCCTGCGGGTGCATGTGAAGATCACCGAGGGAGACAAGGAACGTATCCAGGTCTTTCAGGGGGTCTGCATCAAGCGCGTCAACCGCGGCATCGGTTCGACCTTCACCGTGCGCAAAATTTCCAACAGCATCGGTGTGGAGCGTATCTTCTCGCTGCACTCGCCGGCGGTGGAAAAGATCGAGGTCCTGACCATCGGTCGTGTCCGCCGGGCCAAGCTCTACTATCTGCGCAACCTGCACGGCAAGGCTGCCCGTATTCGCGAGAAGCGGATCGCCTGAGCCTGCCGGACAGATCCAGAAGCAACACAAAAAGCCCCGGTTTGCACCGGGGCTTTTTGTGTGTGAGGGTGTCGGCTTTTTCATCAACTCTGCGTTGCAGGCCCGCTTCGCTTGTGCGACGCAGCTGCCGCGCATTGGGCTGATAAAAAATCCGGTGACTTGAGACGATGGTATGGGAGATTTACCTGCTCGAGATCTTGACGATTTGCTGAACAATCAATCACTTGAACCGTTGCCGGCGGGAGCAACGCAGCAGGCAGGTGCTTATCACTCACCCTCCCTACCCATGGTGGCTGATGCCGGCTGCTGCAACCACATGATTCGCCTTGGCGGCATAATAGCCGACGGCGATCAGGCAGTAGATGCCGAGGACAACCCAGCCGCCCTTGGCGAACGCGGGTCGAACGACATCCCAGTCGACGATGAAGACCAGGTAGAGAAAAAGTGCCAGAAAGAATAAGGCCAGTAGCATTGCTGCCTCCTTGAAACATGAATGTGCAGGTTGGAAAAGATTTTGCGAATTTTATATCAATGAGTTAAAAATGCCAAAGGCTTTTTTCCGGTTGTCACCCCCGTCGCGGTTCGGCGGCCTGGTGGCGCATGGAGGGATTTGTGACCCTGGATCTTTTTCCGGTCGATGCTCCGACCGATCTCTATTTTGAACAGCAGGCCCGTTCCCGTGGCTACCGGGTCATTGCCGGTATCGACGAAGCCGGGCGCGGCCCCCTGGCCGGGCCGGTGGTGGCGGCGGCGGTGGTGCTGCCGGAACGGTTCGATCTGCCGGGCTTGACCGATTCGAAAAAACTGACCGCCCGCAAGCGTGCCGAACTGTTTCTGCAGATCCGTTCCCAGGCGGCTGCCGTAGGGGTCGGCATCATGCCGGCCGAAGAGGTGGACCGGCGCAATATTCTCCAGGCCACCCTGGCGGCGATGCGCCTGGCGGTGGAGCGCCTGCGCTGCCCGGCCGATTACCTGCTGGTCGACGGGATCTCCAGAATCCCGACGACGATCCCGCAATTGACACTGAAAAAAGGTGACTCCCGTTCCTTGTCGGTTGCGGCCGCCTCGGTGATTGCTAAGGTGGTGCGGGATCGGATGATGTGTGCCTACGACAGGCGTTATCCGCAGTACGGCTTCGCCGGCCACAAGGGCTACGGCAGCGCCGCTCATCGACGGGCGATTGCCGAGCATGGTCCCTGCCCTCTGCATCGGCGGACCTTCGGTGGGGTGCGTGAGCATCTCGAGCGATCATGACCGAGGAGCGTCTGGCGCTGGGCCGCTGGGGGGAGGAGCAGGCTGTTTTGTTCCTGCGTCGCCAGGGGTTCAGGATTCTGGAGCGCAACTATCGCACCCGGGTCGGCGAGATCGATATCATCGCCCGCAATCGTCGACTGCTGCTGTTCGTCGAAGTCAAGACCCGTCGCGGCCAGGCCTGCGGCCTGCCGCAGGAAGCGGTCGGCATTTTCAAACAGCGGCAGATCATCCGCACCGCCCAGTGGTATCTCAACAACCAGCCGGCCGGACGGCTGCAGCCGCGTTTCGATGTGATTGCCGTTCGGCAGTGGCGGGACGAGGCGTTTATAGAGCATCTCCCCAACGCCTTCGGGCTTGATTTCTGAGTACGGCGGCCGATACGCACCCGCCTGCTGCGTTGCTCGCACCTTCGGTCGCTGCGGAGTAGCTGTCGCTACACCTCATTGGTGCGGGGGCGGCTGAAATGCCGTCATCTGCTGCGTTACACTCAGCCTTCAATCCTCGACGTAGCTGGCCGCTACGCCTGCGGTTTCAGTCTTCGTGTGCCTTGCACCTAACGACATTTGAGCCGCCCTGGACCATTTTGCGGGTTCGGGGCATTTCTGTTTTTGTATTTTTTTGTCCCCGTGTTGTCGCCGCCGAAGAGAGGTGGACGTTTCGGGACAGAGTCGGACGAATGTCTGAGGCGCAGCCGAGTTTTCATGCCTCCCGCCGGGCGGCGCCGGAGTAAAGGAACCCGCAGGGTGGCTTCGTCGGGCGCCATTTTCTGCCTACTCTTTTGTGGCGCGCAAAAGAGTAGAGCGGCGAGCGGGGCCGTGACCCCGCGGTTTTATGCGAGGGCAGTCGATACGCGCCCATCCGCTGTGTTGCTTGCGCTCTTCAGTTGCGATGCTCTTCCGGCGAGGTTCAATTTGCCAATTCCCTGAACTTCCCCTATGCTTACCTGAGTCAGAGAGTCCCTTGTCGGCGGCCGGTACAAAGTCATTGCTCTGCCTGAGCTTTCCCAAAATTGCCAACGAATCTATGGGTGCGTTTCAGATTTTTGAAAATCTCATTCAGACCAGGTACTTGCACTCTCCATCCGACAGGAACTCACTGATTCTAGGTTGTCGCACACGACAGATGGCAGGAGAGAGATGAGCTATTCTTTGCGAAAACTGGGGCTGGTGCGGGTTGCGGTGGGAACCCCCGAACTGCGGGTGGCCGACATTGATTTCAACCTGCGGCAGATTGTCGGACTGGCCGGGCAGGCTGCCGAGCGCAAGGCGCAAGTGCTGTTGTTGCCCGAACTCTGCCTGACCGGCTACAGCTGTGCCGATCTGTTCTATCAGCCGTTGCTGCAGGAAAAGGCCCTGCAGGCCCTGCAGGAACTGGCCCGGTTGAGCGCCGAACACTCCCTGGTGCTGGTGGCGGGGCTGCCGCTGGCGCTTGACGGCAGGCTCTTCAATTGTGCTGCCCTGATCGCTTCCGGCCGGGTCCACGGGCTGGTTCCCAAGACCTTTCTGCCCAATACCGCGGAATTCTACGAGCAGCGCTGGTTCAGTTCTGCTCGTGAGTTGACGTCCGATACTTTCTGTCTCGATGGTGAGCGGATACCCGTCGGCACCGATCTGCTGTTTGCCGCCGAAGGTTTTCCCGCCTGTTGTATCGGGCTGGAGGTTTGCGAGGATCTCTGGGCGGTTGAGCCGCCCAGCGGCCGTCTGGCGGTTTCCGGAGCCACGCTGCTGCTCAATCCCTCCGCCAGCCCCGAGGTTCTCGGCAAACGGGATTACCGGCGGCAGCTGGTCTGCTCCCAGTCGGCGCGCTGCCTGGCAGCCTATGCCTACGCGTCTGCCGGGCCGGGAGAATCGAGTACCGACCTGGTGTATGCCGGTCACAGTCTGATCGCTGAAAATGGTTTGCAGTTGGCGGAAACCGAACGTTTCAGCTTCGACAGTCAGCTGGCCTGCGCCGATGTCGACCTGGAACGCCTGGTTCTGGAACGTCAGCGCAACGCCAGTTTCGCTGACAGTCCGGCCACGGCGACCCGCCGGATTCCCTTTGTCCTCAAGGATGTCCGGACAAAAATTTTTGCCCGCCCGATTCCGCCGCGTCCCTTCGTTCCGGAAGGTGACCGTGAACGGGATGTTCGCTGCGAGGAAATTTTTGCCATCCAGACCACCGGTCTGGCCCGCCGTCTGCGTCATACTGGCAGCAGCCAGGTGGTGATCGGCGTCTCCGGCGGACTCGATTCGACCCTGGCGCTGCTGGTCGCGGTCCGTGCCTTTGATCGCCTCGGCCTCGATCGGCGAGGTATCCAGGCGATCACCATGCCCGGTTTCGGCACCACCGTCCGCACCCGCGGCAATGCGGAAAAACTGGCGGATCTGCTGGGGGTCAGCCTCCAGGTCATCGGCATCGACGCGGCGGTACGGCAGCATTTCGCTGACATCGGGCAGGATGAAAAGAATCACGACATCACCTATGAGAATTCCCAGGCCCGGGAGCGGACCCAGATCCTGATGGATGTCGCCAACCAGCTCGGCGGGCTGGTGATCGGCACCGGCGACCTGTCGGAACTTGCGCTGGGCTGGTGTACCTACAACGGCGACCACATGTCGATGTACGCGGTCAATGTCGGGGTTCCCAAGACCCTGGTCCGCTATCTGGTCGACTGGTGTGCCGAAACCGGATTCAGCGGCGAGGCGCGGGCGGTATTGCACGACATCGGTGCCACCCCGGTTTCTCCGGAGCTGCTGCCGCCGGACGAAAACGGTGAGATCGGCCAGAAAACCGAGGAAACGGTCGGTCCCTACGAGTTGCATGATTTCTTCCTCTATCATGCCGTGCGGCTGCACTATCCGCCCGCCAAGATTCTTGCCTTTGCCGGCCAGGCCTTTGCCGGGCGTTATGAATCGAAGGTCATTCTGGGCTGGCTGCAGGTTTTCTATCGGCGCTTCTTCAGTCAGCAGTTCAAGCGTTCCTGTCTGCCCGACGGTCCCAAGGTCGGCAGTGTTGTTCTTTCCCCGCGCGGCGACTGGCGCATGCCGTCCGACGCGGCTGTCAGCCTCTGGCTGACAGAGATTGAGGCTTTGGGGTAGGGCTGATAAACGTCATCTGCTTCGTTGCCCTTGGCCTTGTCACTGCGGAGCGTTGCCGCTACACTTCACTCCTCGGCCTGCGGGCGCCTCGCATCTGACACTTTTTGATCAGCCTTGCAGCTTTATGGCCTCTCACTTTAGCCTTGAACCTTTAGCCTCGAACCTCTTTATGCTCTATCTCGTCGCCACCCCGATCGGTAACCTCGAAGACATGACCTTCCGCGCCGTGCGCGTGCTCAAGGAGGTTGATCTGATCGCCTGCGAGGACACCCGCCACAGTCGCAAGCTGCTGCAGCACTACGGGATCAGCACCCGTCTGACCTCCTTTTTCGAGCACAATGAACGGGACAAGGGAGAGAAGCTGCTGGTTGAGCTGCGGGCGGGGAAGGATATCGCCCTGATCAGCGACGCCGGTACCCCGGCGATTTCTGACCCCGGCTACCGGTTGGTGCGTCGCTGTCACGAGGCGGGGATCGGGGTCAGCATTGTGCCTGGCCCGCAGGCGGCGGTCAGTTCGCTGGCGGTCAGCGGCCTGCCGACCGACCGATTCGCTTTCGAAGGCTTTCTGCCCGCCCGCTCCGGGGCCCGTCGGGACCGTCTGACGGCGCTGCTCAGCGAGGAGCGGACCCTGGTCTTCTACGAATCGCCGCACCGGCTGGCGGCGACCCTGGCCGATCTGGCCGGACTCTGCCCGCAGCGGGAGGTGGTGGTGGTCAGGGAACTGACCAAGTTGCACGAGGAGATCTGCCGCGGCAGCGCCGGGGAACTGGCTGAACGCTGGCGGGCCGAGAAGGTGCGTGGCGAGGTGGTGCTGCTGCTGGCCCCGGCGGAACCGGTTGAACCCGAACTCGACCTGGACACCGTCCTGCGCGCGGCCCTGGAAGCAGGAGAGCCGATGAAGGAGATCAGTCGGAAGCTGGCGAAAGTTTACGGGATGTCGGGGAGTGAGGTCTACGCACGGGCGCTGGCTTTAAAGTGAGGGCGGCGGCCGATATCCGCCCATCTGCTGCGTTGCTCGCGCCTTCAGTCGCTGCGGAGTAGCTGCCGCTACACCTCACTCCTTCAGTTGCGAGACGCCTTGCATCTGCACGAATCTCGACCGCCTTGAAGCAGTGGTGCTGAAGAGATCCGGCTGAGTTCTGAAGAGCTATTACCGGATTGTGTCTTTTGGTTTTAATGGTTCCCCTGCGTAGCCCGTTTGTTTGCCTCCCTGCGTAGACAGGCTCACGTATCACCACTGCCGGGCGTTGCAACGAGAGCACCGCGGTTTTCTACGAGGGCGGCCGAGACGCACGCATCTGCTGCGTTGCTCACCACCTTTGTCATTCCGACGTAGCTGCCGCTACGCCTCATTCATCAGGCGGTGAGGCGCCTTGCATCTGCACACGTCTCGACCACCTTCAACGGTAGTGCTGGGGGCGGCCGAGACGCTCCCGCCTGCTCTGTTCGTCTTGCCCCGACTTGTCGCTCTCAGCGGATCTTGAAGTTGGCGAAAGTCTCTCCCGGATCCCGCCAATCCACCTCCACCTCACTGACCCGGGCCGCCGGCGGACCCTGGTGGCACCATTGAACCAGCGCCTCGACCTGTTCCTGCGGGCCGCAGGCCAGGGCCTCCACCCGGCCGTCGGGCAGATTGCGGACCCAGCCGGTCAGGCCGAGTTCGCGGGCCTTGTCCTTGGTGCTGCCGCGGTACCAGACCCCCTGGACGCGTCCTGAAATCAGCAGGTGCGCGCAGCTTTCACTCATGATTTCTCCTCCCCGATCAGGCGTAGAAAGGTCTCTTCATCCAGGATTTCGATGCCGAGCTGTTCTGCCCTGGCCAGTTTGCTGCCGGCGCCGGGGCCGGCCACCAGGTAGTCGGTCTTGCGACTGACCGAGCCGGCGGCGCGGCCGCCGAGTTGTTCAACCCTTGCTTCGGCCTGTTTGCGGCTCATGCTCTCCAGGCTGCCGGTAATGACCAGGGTCTTTCCGTTCAATGGGCCGTCCTGCTGTACCGTCGCCTCGGCCTCGGGATGAACCCCGGCCCGTCGCAGCTTGTCCAGCAGTGCCAGCTGGCAGGGATCGGTGAAGAAGTCAATCAGCGATTCGGCAACCTTGTCGCCGATTTCGTGGATGGCCTTGAGATCGTCGACGGTCGCCGCCGCCAGGCTGTCGAGGTCGGGATAGCGCCGGGCCAGCACACGGGCGGTGTGTTCCCCGACGTGGCGGATGCCGAGTCCGAACAGCAGCCTCGACAGCGGGCGGGTGCGGCTGGCGTCGATGGCCTGCAGCAGTTTGGCGGCGAGAGTCTCCCCCATGCGTTCCAGTTCGAACAGGTCCTCTTTCCGCAGCAGGTAGAGGTCGGCAACATCCTCTACTTTTCCGAGTTCGATCAGTTGTGCGATCTGTTTTTCCCCCAGGCCGTCGATATCCATGGCCTTGCGCGAGACGAAGTGGCGGATTCGCTCCAGGGTCCGGGCCGGGCAGTGGCTATTGCCGCAGCGCGGTACGACTTCCTCCTCCCGGCGTATGACCGGTTGTCCGCATTCCGGGCAGAGGGTCGGTTCGGGGCAGGTCGTTTCATTCCCCCGGCGCTGGTCTTTGAGAACCCGCACCACGTCGGGAATGACATCGCCGGCCCGTTCGACGATCACCCGGTCGCCGATACGCAGGTCGAGACGTTTGATCTCGTCCCAGTTGTGCAGGCTGGCGCGGGAGACGGTGACACCGCTGATACTGACCGGACGCAGGTGGGCGACCGGGGTGATGGCACCGGTGCGGCCGACCTGCAGGCCGATCGTTTCAACCACCGTCTCCGCCTGCCTGGGCGGGAACTTGTAGGCGATGGCCCAGCGCGGCGAGCGGCTCAGTTCGCCGACTTCGTGTTGCAGGGCGAGGTCGTTGATCTTGATCACCATGCCGTCGATTTCATAGGGCAGGTTGTCACGGGAATCGAGAATTTCGGCGTAGCGGCGGGCGACGGCGTCGACACCCCGGACCACCCGGGTCTGCTCCAGGTTGACCGGCAGCCCCCAGCGGGCCATCGCTTCGAGCAGCCCGAACTGGGTTTCCGGCTGCGCGCCTTCCAGTCGCCCGATTCCGTAGCAGAAGATGCGCAACGGTCGTTCGGCGGTGACGGCGGCATCAAGCTGGCGCAGGCTGCCGGCGGCGGCATTGCGCGGGTTGGCGAAAGGTTTCAGCCCGGCTTCGCTCTGGCGCTGGTTGAGACGGCGGAAATCATCGAGGTCGAAAAAGACTTCGCCGCGGATATCGACCAGGTCCGGGTAATCCCCCTGCAACTGTTTCGGCAGCCCGGCGATGGTGCGGATGTTTTCGCTGATCTCTTCGCCGGTGATGCCGTCGCCGCGGGTACTGGCCTGCAGCAGCCGGCCGTCGCGATAGGTCAGTTCGACCGCCAGTCCATCCAATTTGAGTTCCAGGCAGTATTCGAGTTCGCTTTCGCGGGCGAGAAAAGTGGTGCGCAGGCTGTGGTCAAAATCACGCAGTTCGGCATCATTGCGCACGTTGCGCAGTGAAAGCATCGGCTGGGCATGACGGATCGGGGAGAATTTCTCCACTGGTTCGGCGCCGACCTGCTGCGAGGGGGAGTCGGGGGTGGCAAGCTGTGGATATTGTTCCTCAATGGCGAGAAGTTCCCGGAACAACTGGTCATATTCAGCATCACTGATCTCCGGTGCGTCAAGACGGTGATAGAGGCGGTTGTGGCGAAGAATTTCCTGGCAGAGTGCCTTGTGGCGGGCAACAACCTGGTCGTCGGGCATCGAAGATCTCCTGGGATAGGTGCTTGCAACTGTCGACTCCGGTGCTGCCTCCGGAGTCAGGATGTCTGGGATATACCACATGGGGAAGGCCGGTTCAATCGTCACCGCGTTCAGCGGACGACGACAGGACGGACCAGGTGATTGTCAACCCGCGTTCGATGCGCTAAACTCCGGCAAACAAGCTACTGGAGCCTGCATGCCCGACGACCAACTCCTGCGCCTCGGGGCGCTGTTCGTTCTTTTTCTGCTTTCGGCCTTCTTTTCCGGGTCGGAGACGGCGCTGACGGCCATGGACCGGTTGCGTGTCCGCTACCTGGTGGAAAAGAAACGTCCCGGTGCCGAACGTCTCGAATCCCTGTTGAGCAATCCTGAACGTCTCCTGTCAGCCATCCTGATCGGCAACAACCTGGTCAACATTGCGGCCTCGGTTTTTGCGACCACTCTCTTCATCGCCTGGTTTGACAAGCATGGAGAGCTGGCCACCATCCTGATTCTGACCCCGTTGCTGCTCCTGTTTGCCGAGGTCTGTCCGAAAACCTATGCCGCCCGCTATCCGGAAAAGGTCTGTTTTCTGGTCCTGCGGCCGATTCAGCTGGTGATGTTGCTGCTGTTCCCGCTGGTGACCCTGGTCAGTTTTCTGTCCGGTCTGCTGACGCGGGTCATGCCGGGCGAGGAGGAACGCCCGTTGATTTCCGAGGACGAGATCCGTACCATGATCAGCGTCGGCGGAGAAGAAGGGGTGGTGGCCAAGGAGCAGCACCGGATGCTGCATGGTGTTTTCGAGCTGTCGCAGATCCGGGTTCGGGACGTGATGATTCCGCGCACCGAGGTGGTCGGCATCGAACTTGACACGCCCTTTGACAAGGTCCTTGAGACGGTGCAGCAGGCACGCCACTCCCGCTTTCCGGTGTTCGACGGTGAGCTGGATAATATCATCGGCATCATTCATTCGAAGGAGATTCTCAATTACGTCCATCGTCCCGACGAGTTTTCGTTGCGGAAGCTTGCCCGGGCGCCTTATTTCGTCCCCGAATCGAAGCAGATCGAAACACTGCTGCAGTCTTTTCGGCGGCGCCACATCCACCTGGCGGTGGTGGTCGACGAGTACGGCGGGGTCGAGGGGATTGTCACGCTTGAGGACGTGGTGGAGGAGATCGTCGGCGAAATCCAGGATGAATACGATGCCGAGGAAATCCTTTTCCGCGAAATCGAACCGGATCGTTTCCTGGTCGACGGCAGCGCCTCGATCCGCACTGTCAATCGTCGCTTCGGTCTGGATCTCTCCGAGACCCACGCCACCACCCTGGCCGGATTCGTGTTGCGCACCCTGGGCAGCATTCCGCGCCCCGGGGAGAGTTGCCGGGCCGATGGCGTAACCTTTGTCGTTCGCAAGATGGTGGAACGTCGTATCGAGGAAATCGAGATGCAGTTGCCTTCCTCTCCCTCAGGGGACCAGGGTTGATCCGTTTTTTTCGACCTGCTTTTCGCCGCTGATCCTTCCTTTTCTTAAGCCTGTTTTTATTTTCCTCACTCCGTGAGTCTCTCACGCTCTCCATCCAACAGAAACTCACGGATACAGGTTCTCCTCGTCCGCGCCAGTTTCGAACCGTCGCCCGCCCTCCTTCAGACAGCCTAACCCCTTAAAAAATTGCCTGAATCTCCTTGACAGGAGGGTTGACTCCCAGTATTCTTCCACGAAAAGTGGTGAAAGGTGTTAAACGAGGTCAGAAAGGTGTCAATGGTCACTTTCCGCGGAAAATTCTACAACACCATCGACCCCAAGGGGCGGGCGAGCATCCCGGCGAAGTTTCGTGACGAGCTGGCCGCGGCTTATGGGGACAATCGCCTGGTGTTGACCGAAGGGGATGGCGGCATCGTCTGCTACCCCGTTCCGCAATGGGAGGAAATTGTCGCCAGAATTGACGCGCTGCCGCCGACCCAGGATCGTGAGGACCTTTACATGACAACGGTTTCGCCGGCGGTGGAATGCAGTTTCGATAAGCAGGGGCGGGTGCAGCTCAGCCATTCCCTGCGTGAACATGCCGGTCTTGTGGGTGAAGTGAGGGATTTCGTGGCAATCGGCCTGAACAACAAGATCCTGCTGATGAATCGCAATCAGCATGCCGCTCAGCGTGCCGAGGCCCAGGAGCGTCTCAAGCAGAAACCCGAAGTCCGCTACAACCTTGGTCTTTGATTTTTGATGACGGCGGCCTTCGAGCATCTTTCGGTCATGCCGGTCGAGGTCCTGGAGTTTCTCGCTCCCCGCTCCGGCGGCGTCTATCTTGACGGAACCGTCGGTGGTGGTGGGCATGCTCGCCTGGTGCTGCAGGCGAGCGCTCCGGATGGACGCCTGATCGGCCTTGATCGGGACCGGTCGGCCCTGGCCGCGGCGGCGGCCGAATTGGAACCCTTTGCCGACCGGGTGGTGTTGCGGCATGCGCCTTTTGCCGATTTTGAAGCGGTTCTGGAGGATCTCGGCATTGATCGGCTTGACGGCATGCTGCTCGACCTCGGGGTTTCCTCGCACCAGATCGATACCCCGCAACGCGGTTTTTCCTTTCGCCATGAGGGTCCGCTTGATATGCGCATGGACCGGGAGTCCGGTGAGACGGCGGCCGAAGTCCTGGCGCATCGGGACGTCGATGAGTTGACGGATATTTTCCGTACTTACGGCGAAGAGCGTTTTGCCAGACGCATTGCCCGCAGAATTGTCGCGCGGCGCGAAGAGCAACCGCTGGTGACGACGAGGCAGTTGGCCGATCTGGTGAAGGAGGTGGTTCCGGCTTCCCGGGACAGTCGTCGGATTCATCCCGCGACGCGGGTTTTTCAGGCGTTGCGCATTTACGTCAATGGTGAACTGGACCAGGTTGCCGAGGGCGTGGCCCGGGGGATCAGCCGACTTCGCCGGGGGGGGCGGATGGTGGTGATCAGTTTTCATTCGCTGGAAGACCGTATTGTCAAGCGGGCGTTTCAGGAGGCGGCCCGCGGCTGCATCTGTCCTCCCAGGCTGCCGATCTGTCAATGTGGTCAAACTCCGGCGGTCCGCATCCTGACCCGTAAGGTGCGGCGCCCCGGTGATGAAGAAATCGAGTTGAATGCCAGAGCGCGCAGTGCTGTTCTGCGGGCCGTTGAAAAATTGTGAAGTTACGTGAAGGGAGGGTGGTATGGCCGATACTCTTCTCAAGCCAATCCCGAAAATCAATGGGTTCAGTCTGCATCGTCCCCAGTTGCTGCCGACATTCCTGTTTCTGGGTCTGGTCCTGGCGGTAAGTCTGTTTATCGTCTGGTCCCGCCTGCAGGTGGTCAATCTCGATTACGACATCTCGCGGCTTGAGTCAGAGTTGCGCGCCCTGGGGCAGCAGACACAGCAGTTGCGTCTGGAAGCGGCCAGCCTGAGTCGACCGGACCGGATTGAGGCGCTGGCCAGGCGTGATCTGGGATTGCGCTTTCCAACATCGCGACAGATCATTCCGGTTCGTTGATGACCAGGTCGGGGCAGGGACACCACTGGCGGATCAGGGCCTTCGGGTTGCTGTTCGTGGTGGCTTTCGGATTGGTCGCTGTCAGGGCTTACCTGCTTCAGGTGCGCGGGCAGGAGGAGTGGCTGCGACGGGCCGAACGGCAGCATCAGCGGGTGATTCCGCTTACCCCGCAACGTGGCACCATTTACGATCGCAACGGCGAGGAGCTGGCTTTGAGCATCGAGGTTGATTCCATCTACGTCAACCCAGCCCAGGTCAAGAAGACCGCATCCGTGGTGCGCGAACTGGCACCGATGGTCGGCCTGAAGAAGCGGACTTTGAAGGCCAAGCTTTCCTCACGTCGTGGCTTTGTCTGGCTCAAGCGACAGGTTTCTCCGGCTGAGAGCATGCGGGTGAAATCCCTCGGGGTGCCCGGGGTGCATTTCATCAAGGAACACAAGCGCTATTATCCCAACGGTTCGCTCGGTGCCCAGGTGCTCGGTTTTACCGGCCTCGATCCGCACGGGCTCGAAGGTCTTGAGTTGCGTTACGACAGCGTGGTGCTCGGCGAGGGTGGCTTTCTGGTCACCGAACGGGACAATCTCGGTCGTGGTATCGGTGCCGGTGAGGGATTGGTCAGCGGCGCCCGGAGGGGCGGCAGCCTGCATCTGACGCTGGATAAAAATATCCAGTATATCGTTGAAAAGGAGCTTGCGGCGGGGGTCAGGGCAGTGCGTGCCAAGTCCGGCTCAGCCGTGGTTCTGGACCCGCGGACGGGCGAGGTGCTGGCCATGGCCAGCCAGCCCGATTTCAATCCCAACGCGTTCAGCAAGTACGGTCCGGGCAATTATCGCAACCGGGCGATTGCCGACGCTTATGAGCCCGGTTCGACTCTCAAGACATTCCTGCTGGCAGCGGCACTGGATAAAAAGGTTGTTCGGCCGGATCAGGTTATTTACTGCGAAAAGGGAGTTTACCGGGTTGGCGGCAAGACCATTCATGACCACCATCCCTATGGCAGGTTGAGTGTCGCCGAGATCCTCAAGTACAGTTCCAATATCGGCGCCGCCAAGATCGGCCAGGCGATGGACCGGGAACGTTTCTACCAGGCGCTGCGCGATTTCGGTTTCGGTTCGGTGACCGGTATCGAATTGCCGGGAGAATCCCCCGGGCTGTTGCGGCCGCCGGAGGAATGGTTTGATGTCGACCTGGCGGCGATCTCTTTCGGGCAGGGGCTGATGGTGACGCCGCTGCAACTGGCGACCGCCCTGGCGAGCATCGCCAATGGCGGCACCCTGATGCGTCCCTATCTGGTGGAGCGGGTGGTCGACGGTTATGGGCAGGTGGTCGAGTCGCATGGACCCGAGGTGGTGAGGCGGGTCATTTCCGAAGAGACCGCGGCGATTGTAACCAGGATGCTGGAAGGGGCGGTTGAAAAGGGTGGTACCGGAACCCTGGCGGCGGTGCCCGGATTCAAGGTCGCCGGCAAGACCGGTACCGCGCAGAAGGTCGACCCGGTGACCGGTGGTTATTCCCGGGATCGCTACCTGGCCAGTTTTGCCGGTTTTGTTCCGGCTGAAGACCCCCGCCTGGTGATCCTGGTGATGATCGATGAACCACAGGGAAAATCGTATGGTGGTCTGGTGTCTGCGCCGGTGTTTTCCCGCATCGCCAGCCAGGCACTGGCGCAGATGAAGGTGGCTCCCCGGAGGCCGATCAATGGACCGCGACTCGCACCGTTGCCGGTCCTGGTGAAGGATACCGCGCCGGTGATGCCGGTGGCGAGGGTTGCCAATGGCGCTGACGGTGCGCCGCTGATGCCGAGTTTCATCGGTATGAGCATGCGGCAGGTCCTGCAGACCATGGAACGGACCGGACTGAATGTTCGTCTGCGCGGCAGCGGCCGGGTGGTTGAACAATCCCCCCGCCCGGGGCAGAAGGTCAGTTACGGCAGCGAAACCTGGGTCCGGCTGACCCAATCCTTCAGCCGCCGGCTTTGACTTTATCCCCGTGAGGGTAGGACAATAGGGATACCGATGAGACTTGCCGATATAATACCCGATCTTCATCCCCTCCAGATGCGTGGGGTGCGCGAAGTTGAAATCGGCGCGTTGTACTATGATTCCCGCCGGGTGACTGCCGGCGGGTTGTTCTTTGCCCTGCCGGGAGCCCTGACTGACGGCCATCGTTTTGTCGCCGATGCCGTTGAATCAGGCGCCGCGGCCGTGGTCTCGGAACGGGAGCTGAATCTTCCGGAAACGGTTGCGGCGATCCGGGTCAGGGATGCGCGTCACGCCCTGGCCGCGGCCGCCCGTACCTTTTACCATGATCCGACGGCGGCCATGACGGTGGTCGGGATCACCGGCACCAACGGCAAAACGACCATCAGCTACCTGGTGGAGGCACTGCTGACCGCCGCCGGTCGACGACCGGCGGTTACCGGCACCGTCGCCTACCGTTTTGCCGACCGCTGCTATCCGGCCCCCAACACCACTCCGGAGTCTCTCGACCTGCAGCGTCTCGCTGACCAGTTCCGGCAGGCCGGCAGTGACAGTCTGGTGATGGAGGTCAGCTCGCACGCCCTCGACCAGCAGCGGGTGGCCGGGGTTTCCTTCGACGTCGCGGTCTTTACCAACCTGACTCCAGAGCATCTCGACTATCACCGTGACATGGAAGATTATTTCGCCGCCAAAAGCCGACTCTTCCGGTCCCCGGACGGGGGAAGGGCCCCACTGGCGGTGATCAACGTCGATGACCCCTATGGCGCGCGCCTGGCCGGAGAGCTTCCTGCGGCGATCACCTGCGGTCGGGACGTGGACGCCAGGGTCCGGTTGCTTTCATCACGGGTGGGTCTGGAGGGAATCCAGGCGCGGGTGATGACGCCGCACGGCGAGTTGCAGCTGCGCTCCCCGTTGCTCGGTCATTTCAACCTTTCCAACTTGCTGTGCGCCGCGGCTGTCGGTGTGGCTCTTGATCTGACGAAAGTACAGATCGAGGACGGGCTGGCGAATGTCAGCCGGGTCCCCGGTCGTCTTGAGCCGGTTGCCAATGACCTCGGGGCCCACCTCCTGGTTGACTATGCCCACACCGGCGATGCTCTGGAAAAGGCCCTTGAAACGCTTAAAAGCCTGCAGCCGGAGCGTCTCATCTGTCTGTTCGGCTGTGGTGGCGACCGTGATCGCGGCAAGCGGCCGGTGATGGGAGAGGTGGCCGGTCGCCTGGCCGATCTGGCGATTGTCTCATCCGATAATCCCCGTACTGAGGATCCGCAGGCGATTATCGCCGATATTCTGCCCGGGTTGGAACGGGTCGACCGGCAGGAGCTCGACCCGGACCAGGCTGCGGCCGGGGCACGTGGTTACCTGGTCATCCCCGACCGCGGGAAAGCCATTGATGTTGCCGTAAAACTGCTGAAGACCGGTGATATGCTGCTGGTCGCCGGCAAGGGGCATGAAGATTACCAGATTGTCGGTTGGCAGAAGATTCATTTCGATGACCGTGAGCAACTGCTGGCGGCGCTGGCGCGCCGGAAAGAACAGCCATGAAACTGTCTCTGCAACAGATTGCGGATATGACCGGTGGTCGTCTCACCCCGGCAAATGCTCGAGGAGAGATCTGCGGTGTGTCCACCGACAGCCGCACCATCCATCCGGGGGAACTTTTCATTCCCCTGCGCGGACCGAACTACGACGGTCATGATTTCCTGGTACGCGCCCTGCGCAACGGGGCTGAGGCCTGTCTCAGCGAGGAGGTCATCGGTGGTCTGAAGGTGCCGGTCATCCAGGTGGCCGATACCCTGCGGGCACTGGGCGATCTGGCCGCCGGGGTCCGGCGCGGCTACCGGGGACCGCTGGTGGCGATCACCGGATCCACCGGCAAGACGACCACCAAGGAGATGCTGGCCGCGATTCTCTCCCGTACCGCCGAAGGGTTGAAGTCGGCCGGTAATTTCAACAACCTGGTCGGTCTGCCGCAGACCCTGCTGCAGCTCCGTCCGGATCACGCCTGGGCGGTGGTCGAGATGGGTATGAGCGCCCGCGGCGAGATTGCCCGCCTGGCGGAGATCGCCGCGCCGAACATCGGCCTGATCACCAACGTCGGTCCGGCGCATCTCGAAACCCTGCACGGACTTGACGGCGTGGCCCGTGCCAAGGGCGAACTGTTTGCCGCCCTGCAGGCCGGAACAACTGCGGTTATTAATGCCGATGACCCCCATGTAGCGGCGATTCCGGTTGCCAACGGCGTCAGGCGGCTGTTGTTCGGCCTTTCCGGGCAGGCTGAGGTACGGGCCGAAGAGATCGTTGCCCGTGGCCGCCAGGTTCGTTTCAATCTACATCTGCGGGGAGAGATCCTGCCGGTGGTGCTGCCGGTGGCCGGCAGCTGCAATGTGCTCAACGCGCTGGCGGCTGCCGCGACCGCCGTGGCGCTCGATGTTCCTGCGGCGGAAATTGTTGCCGGTCTGCAGAGTTACCGGCCGCTCGACGGTCGGATGGAAGCCGTGACCCTCGACAACGGCGTGGTGCTGCTGAAGGATTATTACAATGCCAACCCCCTGAGCATGGGAGCCGCGCTGGAGGCGCTCGACCAGCTCAACGGCGGCGGCCGGCGGATGGCGGTACTCGGTGACATGCTGGAGTTGGGGGATGAGAGTGAGCGTCTGCACCAGGAGGTCGGCGCTTTCGCCGCCAAGTATTGCGATCTGCTGCTGCTGCTCGGCGACATGGCCGAGGCAATGGCCCGCGGCGCCCGCGACGCCGGTCTCAGTGCCCGTCGGGTGCGGATTGCCGCCAGCCACGAAGAAGCGGTCAGTTGTCTCGGCCGGGCTCTGCGCAGTGGTGACCGGGTGCTGATCAAGGGATCGCGCGGTATGCGGATGGAACGGATTGCCGAAGGGCTCAGCGCGGCCAAACCGCGTTCGGCCGGAAACTAGGGGGACGGATGCTGTATCACCTGCTCTACCCGTTGCACACGGAATTCTCGGCGTTCTACGTCTTCCGTTTCATCACCTTCCGCACCATTTACGCGGCGATTACCGCGCTGGTTCTGTCGTTCATTATCGGTCCCTGGCTGATCCGCAAGCTTTCTGAACTGCAGATCGGTCAGCAGATCCGCAAGCTGGGACCCGAATCGCATTTTAAAAAAGAGGGGACGCCGACCATGGGCGGCACCCTGATCCTGTTCGCCATCGTCCTGCCGACCCTGCTGTGGGCCGACCTGACCAATTACTATGTCTGGGTCACTCTGCTGGTGACGATCGGTTACGGGGCGATCGGGTTCGTCGATGACTATCGCAAGATCAAGCTGAAGAACAGTGACGGGCTGCGGCCGCGCCAGAAGATGTTCTGGCAATTGGCGGTGGCGGCCGCCGCCGGAGGCAGTCTCTACCTGCTGCCCTCCTTCGAGACCACCCTGGCGGTCCCTTTTTTCAAAGGGGTGAAACCGGATTTGGGAGCCTTCTATATCCTTTTCGCCATGGTGGTCATTGTCGGCGCGAGCAACGCGGTCAACCTGACCGACGGCCTGGACGGTCTGGCGATCGGACCGATGATCATCGCCTCGGCCACCTACCTGGTCTTTGCCTACGTGGCCGGTCATGCCAAGGTCGCCGCTTACCTGCAGATCAGTTCGATATCGGGTGCCGGTGAGTTGGCGGTGCTGTGCGGCTCGATGATCGGTGCCGGACTCGGTTTCCTCTGGTTCAACAGCTACCCGGCGCAGGTGTTCATGGGGGATGTCGGCAGCCTCTCCCTCGGCGGCGCCCTCGGGACCATCGCGGTGATCACCAAGCAGGAGATCGTCCTGATCATCGTCGGCGGTATTTTTGTCATGGAGGCGCTGTCGGTCATTGTCCAGGTGACTTCGTTTCGTCTCTACGGCAGACGGATTTTTCGCATGGCGCCGATTCATCATCATTTCGAGCTAAAAGGCTGGCCGGAACCGAAAATCATTGTCCGTTTCTGGATCATCAGCATCATCCTGGCGCTGGTGGCCCTGTCGACGCTGAAGTTGAGGTGATATGAAACACGGCTATGAAAACAGGCAGATTGTCGTCGTCGGGGCGGGCCGCAGCGGCCGGGCCCTGAGTCGCTATTTCTGCAGCCGGGGCGCGCAAGTCGTGCTTTCGGATCGTCGTCGCCGTGAGCAGATCGACACCCTTGACGAATCCGGTCTCGACGGAGTGCGGTTCGACCTCGGCGGTCACGATTCCGAGCTGCTGAAGGCCGCCGACCTGGTGGTGATCAGTCCCGGCGTGCCGAGCGATCTGCCGGTTCTGCAGCAGGCGCGCGCCGCCGGTGTGCCGGTGGTCGGGGAGGTGGAAATCGCCTGGCGCGATCTGGACGCGCCGCTGGTCGGCATCACCGGCACCAACGGCAAGTCGACCACGACCGCTTTGTGCGGTGAGATGTTCCGACGGGCCGGCTGCAGGACTTTTGTCGGCGGCAATCTCGGCACGCCGTTGATCGAAGCGGTGGCTGGCGATGACTGGCAGTACCTGGTGGTCGAGCTGTCCTCTTTTCAGCTGGAAACGATCGCTGACTTCAGGCCCCGCTACGGGATGCTGCTCAATCTCAGCGCCGACCACCTTGACCGCTACGCCGACATGGATGCCTATCTGCGGGCCAAGCTGCGGCTGTTTGAAAACCAGCGGTCCGAGGATGTCGCCATTCTGAATGCTGATGATCCCCTGGTCCGGGAAATCGCCGCCGACCTGCCGGGACGCCGGGTGTTGTTTTCCTCGGAGAGACGTCTGTCGGAAGGGATCTGCCGGGAAGGGAAGGAGATCGTCTGGCGGTGGCAGGGGGGCGAACAGCGCTTCGCCATCAACCAGCTCAGGCTGCGCGGGGACCACAATCTGGAAAATGTCATGGCGGCCCTGCTGCCGCCGCTGCTGGAAGGATGTGATCCGCAGCTGATCTGGCAGGCGGCCTGTGAGTTCAGCGGTCTGCCTCATCGCATGCAACAGGTGCGGATGCTGGGCGGCGTTGACTGGATCAACGATTCAAAAGGGACCAATGTCGGCAGCGTGCTGAAGAGCCTCGCCGGTCTGGATGCGCCGGTGACGCTGATTGCCGGCGGTCGGGACAAGGGCGGCGATTTTCGGCAGCTGGCGTCCCTGGTTCGCGAGAAGGTGGGGCACCTGCTGCTGATCGGCGAGGCCGCCGCGAGAATCGCGGAGGAACTTGAAGGTTGCAGTGAGATCGAACTCTGCCCCGGTCTCGATGTGGCTGTCGATCGTGCCCGGGCGGTGACTGCCGAGGGCGGCACGGTGCTGCTTTCCCCGGGCTGCTCCAGTTTTGACATGTTTGCCGACTTTGAGCAGCGCGGCGACTGTTTCATCCGCCTGGTGAACGCGTTGACCGAAAACGAGGAACCCTAGGATGGAAATCCGTACCGGACATGATCGTACGATCCTGATGCTGGCGGTGGCCCTCACCTGCTTCGGCGTGGTGATGGTCTACTCCTCCTCATCGATCATGGCGGCGAAGAAATACGCCGACGGATTCTTCTTTCTCAAGCGCCAGGGGCTCTTTGCCCTGATCGGATTGACGCTGCTGGCGGGGCTGATGCAGTTCGACTATCATCGCCTGCGGCGGCTGGCTGTCCCTTTGTTTCTTTTCTGCGGGCTGCTGTTGCTGCTGGTGTTCGTTCCCGGGCTCGGCAATCGCGCCGGCGGCGCCAGTCGCTGGATCAGGCTGCCCGGATTTTCACTCCAGCCGTCGGAGCTGGCGAAACTCGCCCTGGTGATTTTCATGGCCCATTCACTGGCCAGGAAGGGAGAGAAGATCAGGACTCTGAAGGTCGGTTTCATGCCCTACATGGTGGTGCTGGCGATTCTGCTCGGCATCGTGCTGGCACAGCGGGACCTCGGTGCCGCGGTCACCATGGCCGCCGTGGCCCTGAGTATGCTGGCGGTCGCCGGAACTCGCTGGCGGCACCTTGTGTCGGCGGTGTTGGTGGCCGCTCCCTTCGCCTATTACCTGGTGATGGGGGTCGATTACCGGCGTCGGCGGATCCTGGCGTTTCTCAATCCCTGGGATGACCCGACCGACACCGGCTTCCAGATTATCCAGAGCTGGATCGCCTTCGGTACCGGCGGCTGGTTCGGCAGCGGTCTGGGTGAGGGCAAGCAGAAGCTGTTTTTCCTTCCCGAAGCGCATACCGATTTCATCTTCTCGGTGGTCGGCGAGGAACTCGGCTATGCCGGAGTGCTGGTGACGACCCTGATCTTCCTGGTGCTGGTCCTGCGCGGGATCAGGACCGCGCTTCATGCTCCCGACGATTTCGGCCGCAACCTGGCCTTCGGTCTGACAGTGCTGATCGGCCTGGAAGCTTTCACCAATATCGCGGTGGTCCTCGGCATGCTGCCGACCAAGGGACTGGCCCTGCCGTTTCTTTCCTACGGCGGGACCAGCCTGGTCTGTACCCTGATGGCGGTGGGGATTCTGCTCAATATCTCCAGCCAGATCCCGGGGGAGGTGCGATGAAAATGCTGCTGGCCGGTGGTGGAACCGGCGGACATCTTTTCCCCGCGGTGGCGATCGCCCAGCAGCTGCTGAGGACTGATCCCGATGCGGAGACCCTGTTTGTCGGGACCGAAAGAGGCATCGAGGCACGGGTGCTGCCGCAGTTGGGCCTGGCGCTGAAAACCATCGATATCGCCGGTTTCGTCGGCAGGAGCCTGGCGGCGAAACTGGCACTGGCGCCGAAGCTGCTGCGCAGCCTGCGGCAGTCGTTGAAGATCATCGACCAGTTCCGTCCGGACGTGGTGGTCGGTGTCGGCGGCTATGCCAGCGGACCGGTACTGCTGGCGGCGAAACGGCGCGGCTGTCCGATTCTGATCCATGAGCAGAATGCCGCGCCGGGGTTGACCAACCGGCTGCTGGGGCGACTGGCCGGGCGCATCTGCCTGACCTTTGACGAAAGCGCCGCCTTCTTCCGTGGCAACACGGTGCTGACCGGAAACCCGGTACGCAGCACGATGGCCGATTGTCCGCCGCTGCCGGAATCTCCGCCGACCCTGCTTGTTTTCGGCGGAAGCCGCGGCGCGCGGGCCATCAACCAGGCGATGGTCGGGGCTCTTCCTCATCTCGAATCCTGGCGCGGACGGTTGAAGATTATCCACCAGACCGGTGATGAGGACCTGGAAACGGTTCAGGGGGCCTATCGTGAAGCCGGCTGGAAGGATGCCGAGATCAGGGCTTTCATCGATGATATGGCGGATGTCTATGCCCGGTCGCAACTGGTGGTCTGCCGCGCCGGCGCGACCACCATTGCCGAGCTGACCGCCTGTGGCAGGCCTGCGGTGCTGATCCCCTATCCGCATGCGGCCGGGGATCACCAGAATGCCAATGCCAGGTCGCTGGCGAAAAAGGGGGCGGCGCTGCTGTTGCCGCAGACCCAGCTGGATGGAAAACGGCTGGCGACCCTGGTGGCCGACCTGCTTGATGACCGTCGGCGGCTGCTGGAGATGGCCGGCGCGGCACGGTCCCTGGGACGGCCGGAGGCCGCCGAACTGATTCTTGACCAGTGCCGGGCCATGGCCCGGAAAGGATGAGCTGATCATGTATGGCAAGATACGCAACATCCATTTCGTCGGCATCGGCGGTATCGGCATGAGCGGCATCGCCGAGGTGCTGCTCAATCTCGGCTACCAGGTTTCCGGGTCCGATCTCAGGGAGAGTGAATCCACTCGCAGGCTGCAAAGTCTCGGTGGACAGATCTCGTTCGGTCACGCGGCGGAAAATATCGGTGAAGCCGACGTCGTGGTGACCTCCACCGCGGTTCATGATGACAACGTCGAAGTGCTGGAAGCCCAGCGTCGCCTGATCCCGGTGATTCCCCGGGCCGAGATGCTGGCGGAACTGATGCGGATGAAATACGGCGTCGCCGTGGCCGGAACCCACGGCAAGACCACCACCACCAGCATGGTGGCGACGGTTCTGACCCGCGGCGGACTCGACCCGACCGCGGTCATCGGCGGTCGGCTGGACGCATTCGGATCCAATGCCAAGTTGGGACGGGGCAAGTTCCTGGTCGCCGAGGCGGATGAGTCGGACGGTTCGTTCATGCACCTCAGCCCGACCATCGCCGTGGTGACCAATATCGATGCCGATCATCTTGATTTTTACAGCGGTCTGGATGAAATCAAGACGATCTTCGTCGATTTTATCAACAAGGTTCCCTTTTACGGACTGGCCGTTCTCTGTCTCGATGATGCCAACATCCAGGAGATTATCCCGCGGGTCAACAAACGCTTCGTCACCTACGGACTGGCGACCCAGGCGGATATCTACGCCACCGATGTCGAGCATAAGGCCGACGCGACCCGCTTCAAGGTTCATGATCGCAACGGACTGCTGGGCGAGCTGTCGCTGCGGATGCCGGGACGGCACAATGTCCTCAATGCCCTGGCGACCGTGGCGGTGGCCATGGAACTGGGACTGTCATTCAAAAAGATTGCCGAAGGGTTCAACGGTTTCGGCGGTGTGCAGCGGCGGTTCCAGATTCTGCCGAGCGGCGGAGACATCATGGTGGTGGATGATTACGGGCATCACCCCGCAGAAATTCGCGCCACCCTGGCCGCGGCGCGGAGCGGATGGCCGGATCGCCGGGTGATAGCGGTTTTTCAGCCGCATCGCTACAGTCGTACCCGGGCCCTGTTCGAGGATTTCACCACCGCTTTCTACGATGCCGACAAGCTGTTTGTAATGGATATTTACGCGGCGGGTGAAGAACCGTTGACGGATGTTTCGGCCGAGGCCCTGGTTGCCGGCATCAGCGGCCACGGTCACCGGGATGTCACCTGGTGCGGGGATCAGGAGGCGGTGCTGACGCACCTGGAAGATGAACTTGAAGCGGGTGACCTGGTGATCACCCTCGGCGCCGGCAGTATCTGGCAGACGGCCAGGGAACTGGCGCGACGCCTGGCCCGATGAAAAACGGGCTGCAACAGCTCTTTGACAACCTCAGCAAGTCGGGCGGGGTGCTGCGTCGCCACGAACCGCTCAGTCGCTGGACCAGTTGGCGGGTCGGCGGACCGGCGGACCTCTTTTATCAGCCGGAGAATGCGGAGCAGCTGCTTTCGGCTCTGAAACAGGCGGTTCGATGTGGTCAGCCCTGGACGGTGATCGGCGCCGGCAGCAATCTGCTGGTACGCGATGGCGGTATTCGCGGACTGGTCATCCAGACCCGCCGCCTGGACGGTCTGCAGATCGGCGCTGATGGTCATGTTGTGGCCGAGTGCGGGTTGTGGCTGCCGCTGCTGGTACGGCGCTGCGTTGCTTCCGGCCTGGCCGGGCTGGAGGAACTGGCCGGAATTCCCGGTACTGTCGGCGGCGCCCTGGTGACCAATGCCGGGGCCCATGGCCGGAGCATCGGCGACTGTCTGCGGCAGGTGGACCTGTTCAATGCCGGTCGATGTGAGACCTGGAGCGCCGCGGAGGTCGGATGCGTGTATCGCGGATCCAATATCGGTCCCGGGCAGTTGGTGTTGCGGGTTGCCCTGCAACTGCAGCAGGGGGAGCGGACACAGTTGCAGAACCGGGTTGACGCATTGCTGACGGCCAGGCGTCGTTCTCAGGCGGTCGGTGGAGCCAACGCCGGTTCGGTGTTCAAGAACCCGCCGGGAGAGGCGGCCTGGAAGCTGATTGATGCCGCCGGATTGCGCGGCCTGGCCGTCGGGCCGGCCCAGGTTTCACCGCGACATGCCAATTTTATCGTCAATCGCGGCGGTGCCGGTGCCGGGCAGATACTCGAGCTGATCGGGCTGGTACGGGAAAAAGTCAGAACTTGCTGTGGAGTGGAACTGGAAACCGAAGTGAAGGTGGTCGGTGAAGACAACCCGGACCGCCCGGCGGAGGAATAGGACAGCAGCATGAGGTTGAGTCAACAACAGATACGCAACGCCACGATCGGCATTCTCTATGGAGGGCTTTCCGCTGAGCGGGAGATTTCCCTGCGGACCGGGAAGGCGGTTGAGAAGGCGTTGACCGGGCTCGGCTACCGGACTGTCGGCATCGATGCCGGGCGTGACCTCGCCGCCCAGTTGCGGCAGGCCGGGGTCGAGGTCGCCTTTATCGCCCTGCACGGGCGCTATGGCGAGGACGGCACGGTGCAGGGGATGCTGGAGCTGATGGGCATTCCCTACACCGGCAGCGGGGTTCTGGCCTCGGCTCTGGCGATGGACAAGGTGGCGACCAAGAAAATCCTCCTCCACCACGAGCTGCCGACGCCGGGTTTCGCGGTGTTGACTGCCGGTGAAGATCGGAGTTCGCTGCTTGAGCGCTGCCGCCATTTTCCGCTGGTGGTCAAGCCGTCCCGCGAGGGTTCGACCATCGGCATCAGCATTGTCCATGACCGGGAAGAGCTGCAGGCCGGGCTGGATGAAGCCTTGAAATGCGATTCGCTGGTGCTGGTCGAGGATTACATCGAGGGCCTGGAGGTGACCGTCAGCGTATTGTGCGATCAGGTGCTGCCGATCATCCAGATCGTCCCGAAGGACGGGTTCTACGATTACAACGCCAAGTACACCGCCGGGCAGACCGAATACCTGCTGCCGGCGCCCCTGCCGGCGGTCCTCTACGAACGTCTGCAGCAGGTGTCGCTGCGGGCCTGTCGGGCGCTCGGCTGCCGCGGTGCGGCGCGGGTCGATTTCATGGTGCGCGAGCGGGAGTTCTATTGTCTTGAAGTGAACACCATTCCGGGAATGACCGAGACCAGCCTGCTGCCGAAGGCGGCGGCCGAAGCGGGGCTGGATTTCGCCGAACTGGTCGAACGGATGCTGCTCGATGCCGGATTGAATAGGTAGCGGAAAAGAGTTCGCCGACGCTGCGGACAGGGGATGAGGGATGCGCGATTTCAAGTCGCCGGCTGTGAAAAAAAAGACCCGGGGCAACCGGCGCAAGCAGCAGAAGAAACAGCGCAACTGGCGCAAGCTGCTGCGGCGGGCGATGCGGTCGCTGGTTTTTTTCTGCAGTGCCGCGCTGGTGGTCGGTGGTGGTCTTCTGGCATCCCGCCTCTTGCTTGACTGGGGCTATTTCAAGGTGGAAACCATCCGCGTCGAGCATCAGCAGCGGGTCTCGAAGGAAGCGATCCTGGAACTGTCGAATATCCGACCCGGGGTGTCGATCTTCTCCCTTGACCTGGAACGAATCGGTCAGAAGATCGAGGAAAACCCCTGGATCGCGACCGCCAGCGTGAAACGTATTTTCCCGCGTGACGTGGTGATCGATGTCGTCGAGCGGACTCCGGCGGCGGTCCTGAGCCTGGGGTATCTCTACTACGTGGATTGGGATGGGGAAATTTTCAAATTGCTGGACGCCGAGGACCGACTCGATTTTCCGGTGATCAGCGGGGTCTCCAAGGAGGATCTGCTGAAACGTCCGCGCCAGACCCGTGAGAAGCTGCGGGAGGTGATGCAGTTGCTGCGGGAAATCGAGACCCGGCAGGGATTCAACCTGGATGACCTGTCGGAAATTCACCTCAGCGACAGTGAGGGCATCGAGCTGATGACCTATGTCGGCGGGGTGCCGATTCGCCTGGGATTCGGTCATTATGCCGCGAAGCTTGATCGGCTGGAAAAGATCTACAAGGAACTGCAGCCAAAACTGATGGCTCTTAAATCGATCGATCTGAATGTTGCCGACCGGGTGATTGTTCGGGTCGCGACGAACATGACGGTTGGGAAGGGTTAGCCCAAGGGGGTAGGTTATGAGTACAAAACGTGAAAATCTGATTGTCGGTCTCGATATCGGCACCACCAAGATCTGCGCCATTGTCGGCAGCGCCACCGAAGAAGGGCTCGATATCGTCGGTATCGGCACGGCGCCGTCGAAAGGTCTGCGCAAAGGGGTGGTGATCAATATCGAGAGCACCGTCGAGGCGATCCGCAAGGCGCTGCAGGAGGCGGAACTGATGGCCGGCTGTGAAATCAAGTCGGTTTTCGCCGGCATCGCCGGCGGGCACATCAAGGGCCTCAATTCGCAGGGGGTGATCGCGGTCAAGAACCGCGAGGTGACCCAGGAGGATATCCGCCGGGTGATTGACGCCGCCAAGGCGATCGCCATCCCCATGGATCGCGAGGTGATTCACATCCTGCCCCAGGAATTCATCATCGACGACCAGGACGGCATCAAGGAGCCGCTCGGCATGAGCGGCGTGCGGCTGGAAGCCAAGGTCCATATCGTCACCGGGGCGGTGGCCAGTGCCCAGAACATCATCAAGAGCTGCCAGCGTTCGGGGGTGGATGTCGCCGACATCGCCCTGGAGCAGCTGGCATCGAGCGAAGCGGTGCTCTCTCCCGATGAAAAGGAGCTGGGCGTGGCGATGGTCGATATCGGCGGCGGCACCACCGACGTGGCGATCTTCTCGGAAGGGGCGATCAAGCATACCGCGGTGCTGTCCCTCGGCGGCAACCACCTGACCAATGACATCGCCGTCGGATTGCGGACGCCGATGGCGGAAGCGGAGATGATCAAGCAGAAATACGGCTGCTGCCTGGCGGCGATGATCGGCAAGGACGAGACCATCGAGGTGCCTTCGGTCGGTGGCCGCGAGCCGCGGGTTCTGTCCCGGCAACTGCTGGCCGAGATTCTTGAACCGCGGGTGGAGGAAATCTTCTCGCTGGTTAATCGGGAGATTGTCCGCAGCGGATTCGAGGACATGATCGCTTCGGGCGTGGTCCTGACCGGCGGCAGCGTGATCCTGCCGGGGATGCCGGAGCTGGCGGAGCAGATTTTCAACCTGCCGGTACGGCGCGGAGTCCCGCAGGGAATCGGTGGTCTGATCGACGTGGTCAATTCACCGATCTACGCCACCGGTGTCGGGCTGGTGAAATATGGCAGCCGTAACCTGCAGACGAAGAATTTCAGTATCGGTCAGGAAAATATTTTCGACAAGGTCATCCGTCGGATGAAGGACTGGTTCGGCGAGTTTTTCTGAGCCGGTTGTTGAGTCCGCCGGTTTGAAGCTAAAGAGTTGTGTCAACCCAAGGGGCGGGAACGGAGAACCCGCGCCACACCAGGAAAGGGAGGGAGTTATGTTTGAATTTGATGAAACGATGGACCAGGGTGCACGGATCAAGGTCATCGGAGTCGGAGGCGGGGGCGGCAATGCCGTCAACACCATGATCGCGTCCGGTGTCGCGGGAGTCGATTTTGTGACCGCCAATACGGACGCCCAGGCGCTGCGGGCCAGCAAGTCGCCGATGAAGGTGCAGCTCGGCGGCAAGCTGACCAAGGGGCTCGGTGCCGGTGCTAATCCGGAGGTCGGTCGCGAGGCCGCCCTCGAGGACCGGGCGCGGCTGGCGGAACTGCTCGAAGGGGCCGACATGGTGTTCATCGCCGCCGGGCTCGGCGGCGGTACCGGGACCGGGGCTGCGCCGGTGATCGCCGAGGTGGCGCGCGAGGTCGGCGCGTTGACCGTCGGGGTGGTGACCAAGCCCTTCAGCCACGAGGGCAAGCAGCGCATGGCCAGGGCCGAAGAGGGCGTTAATGCGCTCAAGGAAGTGGTCGATTCACTGATCCTGATCCCCAACGACCGGCTGATCGGGCTGGCGGGCAAGAATATGAGCATCCTCGACGCCTTCAAGCCGGCCGATGACGTGCTGCGCCAGGCGGTGCAGGGGATTTCCGACCTGATCACCACCCACGGCATGATCAACGTTGACTTTGCCGATGTCAAGGCGGCGATGAGCGAACGCGGCATGGCGATGATGGGCATCGGCGTCGGTTCCGGCGAAAAACGGGCCGCCGAGGCTGCCCAGGCGGCGATTTCCAGCCCGCTGCTGGAGGAGATCGACATCTCCGGCGCCAAGGGTGTGCTGGTCAACATCACCGGTTCCGCCAGTATGACCATGGAGGATTTCGAGGAAGTTTCGCGGATCGTGCATGAAAAGGTTCACGATGAGGCCAACATCTTCATCGGCCTGGTGATCAACGAGGAGATGGGCGATGCCATCAAGGTGACCGCCATCGCCACCGGATTCGGCGATTCCTTCGAGCAGGCGCAGCGCGGCAGCGAGATCCTCAAGACCAATGCCGTTGCTCCGGTGAGCAAGGTCGATCGTGATCTGCCGACCTTCATTCGCCGGCGGCAGATGGAAAATCCGCGGGCCTTTGCCGGGGGGATGAGCGAGGAGGATGAGTATGATATTCCGACATTCCTCCGCAAACGCGTCGATTAGGAGGTAGGGGCGGTTCTTTTCCGCCAACTTAAGCGTTGCCGGTTTCTTCGCTTGTGCGACGTAGCTGTCGCTACGCCTCCGCGCTCATCGACCGGACGCCTTGATTTGGCGAAAAATCCCTCGCCCTTGGAACGGTAGGGGAGGGGACGCTCTCGGGGACTGTCCCCCTCGCAGTTGGTCAGGGGCGGTTCTTTTCCGCCAACTCTGCGTTGCGTTCCTCTTCGCTTGTGCGACATAGCTGCCGCTATGTCTCCGCGCTCATCGGGACGCGCCTTGATTTGGCGAAAAATCCCTCGCCCTTGGAACGGCGGAGGAAGAGTGGCGCTCCCGGGGACTGTCCCCGCGGTGGGACTGTCCCCCTTGAAGTAGGCAGGTGCGGGGATGCAGACAGAAGGGGTTTTGCTTTGCGCCTCTGCGTCTTTGCGCCTCTGCGCGAGACAGGTTTCTTGTTTGTCCGTATGTACGGTTCGGATACCCCGGTACCGGTGTTCTCCGCCCGGTATGTTTGACGGGGAGACCGTCCATGTTGTGTCATCCTCCCTCCAGGGGCCGCCCAGCGGCCCCTCTTTTTTCGTGCTTGGACGCTCTTTTTCACTCCCCAGGGTTTTGATTTTCTTGGCGCCTTGGTGTCTTGGCGGCCCAAACGTTGTAAATCATACTCTCTTTACCCGAACCGGCAGAAATGCCAAGATACACTCATGGCTTCACCACGACTGATTGAAAAGGCCAGGCGGCGTCTGACGGTCGAAACCGGGGTGCGTTCCAACCCCTGGGGCGGGCGGTTGAGCGTCGCGCTGGTATTCCCCAATACCTATCACCAGGCGATGAGCAACCTCGGGTTTCTGACCGTCTATCGCCTGCTCAACAGCCGCGACGACACCCTGGCGGAGCGTTTTTTTCTGCCCGATCCGGAGGATCTCAAGGAGCATCAGCGGACGAAGACGCCGCTTTTTTCTCTCGAATCGGGACGGCCGCTGAGTGATTTCGACCTGGTGGCGTTTTCGATTTCCTTTGAAAACGATTTCCTCAACCTGCCGGTTCTGTTCGAACTGGGCCGCCTGCCGCTGATGCGTGCACAGCGCAACGCCTGGCACCCGCTGGTGATCTGCGGCGGGGTCTGTGCTTTTCTCAATCCGGAGCCGCTGGCCGACATCATCGACCTGTTCGTGGTCGGGGAAGGGGAGGTGATTCTCCCCGCGCTTCTGGAGGGTCTGCTCGCAACGGAAGGAATGGATCGACCCGAGCTGCTTGGTCGTCTGGCCAAGGTTCAGGGGTGCTATGTTCCGTCTGCCTATGTCGTGGAAGCCATGCCGGATGGGAACCTGATCGCCGGGCCTCCCCTTGGGGATGCTCCGCAGCGGGTTCGACGGCAATGGCTGGCTGATCTCGACGCGTCACCGACCGGATCGGACATCCTGACTGAGGAGACCGAGTTCAGTGACATGTACCTGGCCGAAGTTTCCCGCGGCTGCAGCCGCGGCTGCAGGTTCTGCGCCGCGGGTTATATCTATCTGCCGCCCCGCGAACGGGGGTTGAGCAGTCTCACCGATCAGGTGGAAACGGGACTCTGTCAGCGACGGCGCATCGGTCTGGTCGGGGCGGCGGTTTCCGATTATTCACAGCTTGAGGCCCTGAATGCCGAAATTCTCAACCGGGAAGGAGAAATATCGGTCGCCAGCCTGCGTATCGATTCTCTCACCGCGGCTGAAGTGGAGGCCCTTAAAGCCGCCGGACACCGGACCCTGGCACTGGCTCCCGAAGCGGGCAGCCAGCGGATGCGTGACCTGATCAACAAGCAGTTGTCGCGCGATCAGATCCTGGCGGCCGTCGACCTGCTCGGTGAAAAAGGAATTCTGAATCTGAAGCTCTATTTTCTTATCGGGCTTCCGGGAGAAACGCATGCCGATATCGAAGAAATGGTCGACCTGGTGGTGGAGATTCGGGACCGCTGGCTGGCGCACGGCCGTTCTCTCGGGAGGATCGGCAATCTGCTGCTCTCGGTCAATCCTTTTATCCCGAAACCCTCCACACCGTTTCAGTGGGCCCCGATGGCGGAGATGCGGGTTTTGAAAAGAACCTTGAAATATCTTCAGCAGCAGATCGGGCGGTTGCCCAATACCGAACTGCATCATGAATCCCTGCGTGCGGCGCGCCTGCAGGGAGCCCTTGCTCGCGGCGACCGTCGATTCGGTCAGCTGTTGCCGGAACTCGCCGCTGGAAAATCGCTGGAGTCCTGTTGTGCCGACGTCGGCCTGGATCTGGCCGGAATGCTCCATCGACAGCGCCCGGAAAAGACACGTTTCCCCTGGGAGATTCTCGATATCGGCGTCTCTCGCGACTACCTGTGGCGGGAATACCGGCGTGCCCTTGATGGTCTCAAAACCCCGCCCTGCCGTCCCGGTTGCCGGCGCTGCGGCATCTGTCATTGAATTCCCCTCCCGGGGAGGATGATGCTCCGGCTCCGCCACTGTGGATCTGCGCAGCCGTTTTTTACGGACCTTCGCACGACTGATTAAAACCGCGTTTTACAACTTGCCTCGCATCTTTTTCCTGCTAAACTCAACCCATTATCTGTGCATTGTGAAAGGCCGTCCTGTCCGTGGCCTGTGACGGGTTGTTCCATGAAAACCCACTCCTGCGTTTCGTAACCACCTCCCCTTATCGCCCCGCCGGCGGCGATATTCCTGAACCGGGTTGCGAAAAGAACCGATAAGAACGGGTCAACACTGTGGATGCCGGGATCGTTTTTCCGGCCGATGAGGAGGTTCCCCGATGAAAGTGCGTTTTTGTGTAGCCAGGGGGCTGTTGCTGGCCGTTCTGGCTCTGCTGGCACTGCCGATGAACAGTGCCGCGGTCGAATTGCGGGTGCAGTCCGATACCCTGCTGCGGATTTTTGAGCGGGATACCACGAGCGGTACCGATAAACTGGTCTCTCCGGGGTACGAATACCTGCAGGTTGACATGGGCAGCCTTTCGGAGGCCGGGCTCTCGTTTCACGCCTACGGCTGGGGCCGTTACGATTTTGCCGACAATGATTTTTACCAGGCTGCCGATGCCGGGGAACTGCTTTACGGTTATCTTGAGTACAAGCGGGAAAACGCCAATCTCAATGTCCGTCTCGGTCGGCAGTATATTTTTGAGGGGGTGGCCAATGAATCGGTTGACGGTCTGCGCCTCAGTTCAGATTTGAGCGAAAATATTTCCGCTTCGATCTATGCCGGTCAGCCGGTCGGGCTTGATTCGACCAGCGGCCGCAGCGGCGACAGCATCTATGGCGGTCGGGTCGCCCTGCACAAGATGAGTCTCGGCGAAGTCGGGCTCTCCTACAAGAATATCCAGAATGACAGCGATACCGCCGAGGAGATGGCCGGTGTCGATATCGCCCTCTACCTGCCGAAGGGCATCAACTTTTTCGGCAACTCCAGTTACAACCTCGACAGCAACGGCTTCGCCGAACATTCCTATGAACTGAACATCCCCTATGAGAGTCTCCGTTTTCGTCCTTTCTTCCAGATGTTCAATTACGCGGATTACTTCTCGACCGGGGCCAACAGCGTTAACCCCTTCCGGGTGCTGGGAACCGGTGACGAGGAGATCAATATCTACGGCATCGATCTGAGTTGGCTCCAGTCGGAGGCCTGGACTTTCGTCGGCAAATTCAAGTACTACGACTACGACCAGGCCGACGGCAACCAGTACTACGGTCTGGCGGCCACCTGGCATCCCGGAGAAGCCACCGATCTTGGTGGTGAAGTCGGCTACCTCAATGGTGACCTGAGCAAGAACACCTACCTGCTGACCCGCCTGTTCGCGACGGTTGACCAGTTGGGGGACAAGCTCTGGCTTGATTTCCTGACCGGCGATATCGTCTACGCGAGCTACGATCAGGATATCTACGGCGAGGATTACTCGTTGTTTGTTTCCCTGGGGACCGGCAAGACTTTCCTGGACGGTCGATTGCGGGTCAAGCTTTCCGGTGACTACAGCCAGGACCCCTATTTCGATGACGACCTGCGAGGTCTGCTCAGCCTGACTTACAATTACGATCACGGTCTTTGATGCCGTTTGTGCCCGACAGGAGTCCGACCATGAAGAAGATCTTCTCCCCGCTTGCGGTTCTGATTATCTGCCTTGCCGTTCTGGCGGCATGCTCGACCATGAACAACAGCTTCCAGTTGCCGAACAACCACCCTTCACCTGATGACCTCGGCGAACAGCCCAAGGTCTGCACCAACTGTCATGACGCCCGGGGGGACATTCCCTTCGAGCGTTTCGTGCATGGTCCGACCTGGGGAGAGAACCACCGCCAGGCTGCCTACCAGGGAGAACGGGTCTGCGCCCTCTGCCACCAGACCAGCTTCTGCAACGACTGTCATGCCACCCGGGTGGAACTGAAGCCGTCACTCAGGCACCAGACCGATAACGTCCGGCGCATGCCGCATCGGGGCGATTATCTCAGCCGTCACCGTATCGACGGCCGGGTCGACCCGACGTCCTGTTTCCGTTGTCATGGCAATCCCAAGGCCGCAGCGACCTGCGTGACCTGTCACGGCTAGAGCCACAGGAGGGAAGGATGATGAAGCGTTTTCTGTCGATACTATTTGCCATATCGCTCCTGGGTGCCCTGCTTTACGGCTGTTCCAGCAGCAGTTCCGACGCGCCTCTGCTCGGTACCGCTCACCCGGACGGCTGGGTGTTGACCCATAAAGCTGATTACCGCGCCGACCCGGCCAGCTGTACCGGTTGTCATGGCGGCAACTACGAAGGCAGCGGCAGTGCCCCGGCCTGCAGAAGTTGTCATCTCGGCTCGGCACCGAATTTCTCGGTACATCCCGATCGCTGGTCGGCAAACGGGGCCGAGCCATTTGTCGAACATCGCCATTTCCACAATGACGACAAGGTCAGCTGGACCACCTGCGCTACTGCCGAGTGCCACGGCGCCACCCTGAAGGGCGGCAACGGTTCCGGCCCGACCGGGCCGAGCTGTTTCTCGACCAGTTTCACCAACGACAACGCCATCACCAATGGTTGTCATCCCACCGGGCCACCGGCACCGCAGTCCCATGCCGGTGGCAATTTCAGTGATCCGGCCAACCATGGGCCCGAGGCCAAGGGGGCCAACCAGAACAACAACAACCAACTGGTCTGTCGCAACTGTCACGGCAGACCGTCCAATACCTTTGACGGTGGCATGGTTGCCGATCCGAATATCATCAATAATCCCAACGGCACCTGCTCGCAGCTTGCCTGCCACCCGGCGGCACAGGCGCATCCGACCGAATGGCAGGGCAGCGGCAGTGTTCCCGGGATCGATCCGGCCTATTTCTCCTCCCATCGGACCACCGACCAGGTCACCCGCGACGAGGCCTGCGTTCTCTGCCACAGGGTGTCTTCCGGGGGGCCGGGACCCAAGCCGGGCGCACCGAGCTGTTTTTCCAGCAACTTCACCAATGCCAACGGCACCGCCAACAATTGTCATGCCAACGGCCCCGGTGTCGCGCCCCATCCGACCGACGGCAGTTATCGCAATCCGGATGGCCCGACGGGGCACGGTCCTGACGCCAAGGCCAACCTGTCTTTCTGTGCCGGTTGTCATGCGACCAACACCGCGGCGGGAAGCAACCCCCGTTTCAATGTCCAGATCGGCGGTCTGCTGAACGGCTGTGAAACCTGCCACAAGGCGGGAACGGCGCATCCCGATTCGGACCGTTGGACCTTCAATCAGGACGGGCAGACCCGGCGGACGCATTTCGCGGCCGGTAATGTCACCACCGCCTGTGCCATGTGCCACAATGTCAGCGTCGGCGACAGCGGCGGAGCGGCCCCGGCCTGTACCGGCTGTCACCTGATCCAGGGAGTGTTCACCAGCCTTGACTGCACCAGCTGCCACGGTACCCCGCCTGACGGTACGGCGGATCTGACCGGTTCGACGACTCCGGTCGCCCATCAGACCACCAAGGCGGGCGGCGGCAACTTCACCGATGTGACCGGTGTCCCGCAGCATGAAACCTGCGCGGTCTGTCATGGCGCCAGGGATGACGGCAATGGCCGCCTGACGGTCAAGAACAGCAACTACGCCCTGTTTGACCGCAATTCCGCGACTTACAACCAGGGTGGGGATCACCTGGACGGGCAGATCGAGATGAACGGCCCGGCACCGAATACCGGCGCCGCCTACGACCCGGGAACGGTCGGCTGCGCCAAGGCCTGTCACGCCAACGACAACGCCCATCAACTGCCCAATGTCTCCGGGCTCACCATCGCCAACGGAGACTACGGAGCGGGCAGCGGCTGCACGTCCTGTCATCAGTATCCGCCGGATACCAGCCCGGTACTCGGCGCGCCGGCGATTGTGCCGGTCACCCATCTGTTCAGCGACAATGGCGTCAAGCTGCTCGCCAATCACGACGATTGCGCCGTCTGCCACGGGACCAGGGATGACGGCACCGGAGCCCACGCTCCGGCGGTCAACTACAACCCCAGCGTTGACCATCAGAACGGCAGCATCAATATCAATATCAACTACGGCTACAGCACCACCACCGGTGGTTGCGCCCAGTCCTGCCATGGCGACAACGCCAGCCACCGGTTCCCGGTTGGCGGTGGCTCCGGTAATACCATTGTCGAAGGCGATTACGGCCAGTCGGTTGCTGGCTGCAATGCCTGTCATGGTTACCCGCCGGACGGCAATGCCGACAGTACCCCGGCGGCGCCCGTCAGCCATCTTTTCAATGACAGCGGTGCAGCCCTGCTGGCCAACCACAATGAATGCCAGCTCTGCCATGGAACCAAGGATGATGGTAACAGCGCCCATCTGCCGACCGGTGACTACAACGTCTCCACCGACCACAGCAGCGGCAGCATCAACATCAACAGCCAGCTGCAGTATGTTTCCAATCCCGCCGATCCGACCTTCGGCGGCTGCAACAACAGTTGTCACGGCAACGACGCCAACCATCGCTTCCCGAACAGCTCCGGGTTGCCGATCACCCTTGGTAATTATGGCGGTTTTACCTGCGCGTCCTGTCATGACAACGGCGCCAACGGCGCACCGATCGTGAAGATAGGTCAAAATTTACATACCAGCGGGAACTGCGAAGACTGCCACCCCGGCGGTACCCGCGGCACCCTGCATGGTGCCGGAACCCCGGTACAACCGGAGGTGGTGTTCATTCCCAATAACCCGACCGTCGGCATCAACTACAGCAGTCACGGCGGCATCTATCTCGGCGGTGACGCCACCAGCCAGACCACCGAGGCCGAGATCTGCTGGGGCTGCCATGACAGCTTCAATCCGAAAATCAGTGAATGGGGCACCAACAGCACGGTCAATACCGGCCTGGTCGGCTATGATTACGGCCAGATCTATGCCGATGCCGGCACCACGACTGTCACCTCGAACTGGGTCAACGCCTGGTGGAAATCGGCGACCCCTGATTTCGCCTACAAGACCGGCCAGGTCAGCTCGACCCATTCGGTCAATCCGGCGGTCACCGGCCCCGGGGTCGATAACGTCGCCCAGATTCGCTGTTCCTACTGCCACGATGTCCATGACCGCAACCAGGCTCCCGGTGACAATGTCTCGAACGCGCCCTACCTGCGCGGTACCTGGAAGGGGAACCCCTATCCGGAGGACGGCGCCCCGCAGTCCGGGCACACTTACAATATTTACAACCGCTATGGTCCGGTGCCGCGCGGGGATATCAGCAACAACGAGACCGGCGGCTACCAGATCGACCAGAATAATGGTAGACCCAATACTTGGAGCGCTGATCAGTTCGGGGGACTGTGTGAACTCTGCCACGCAAATACCGGCGATCCAAGTTTGAACGGGAACGGGGTATGGGATCCGGGCGAAATCGATACTCTCAATGAATTCGGTGATCCCGCGCAGGCCTGGGTCGGCACCAATGGCCACTCGGCCGCCGTCAAGGGCGGAGGCGGCACCAACGCTGCCGATATCCTCACCGCAGCGATCCGCAACCCGTCAGGGATCGGTAACAATAAAAATGATTCGGGTCGTCCCGACATGGGGTATTACTCTTACAACGGGAGTCGGGGGTATGGTTTCCGCAGCCTGCACAGCAACGGCTGGCAGTTGTTGCCGAGTCTGGACGGATCAACGGAGAACTATGCTTTTAAAGACTACTCCTGGCAGGATCTGAACAACAATGACATCAACACCGATACCGGACTCGATACCAGTGTGCATGAGTTCACCTGCTCCAAGTGTCACAACCCGCACGCCTCGCGCCTGCCGAGGCTGATGATCACCAACTGTCTGGATACCAAGCACAACACCTGGGATGATGATTTCCAGACCATCCCCAACACCAGCAATGGTGACGGGGCTTCAACGCCGAGCACCGAGAATATCGGTGTCACCTGGTCCAACTCAACCTCGGCGCAGAACTGTCACCGGGTGAAAGATCCGAGCTTTACGAATGCGGGGGGGGATGGCTGGAACCGGGTGACCCCGTGGGGCGCCGGCGGCGGCAGCGCTCCGGACAACGGAACCATTCCATAAGGAGGGAGAAGATGATGAAGAAATATCTCAAACCGAAAGTCGTCGGCAGTGGCAATGTTCACCCCTGCTGAGAGATGAAGAAGGGGGCGGGTACCTGTGGTGCCCGCCCCCTTCGATTATTATGTTGTCGTTTTCCTCGGTGTGCAGTCGGATTAGTCTTTCTTCTCCGGTTTGTCGGCGGGTTTCTGGCCGCCGAGGAACCGTTCCAGCAGCCCCGTCGGGCTGAGAACGCTGCGCTTGGCCTCATCGACCTTCTTCACCGTGCCGAAGATCTTGCCCGCCATCGCCCCGGCCCGCCCCGGGCCGAAGACCAGCACCAGGATCAGGACGAGTATTCCGATTTCCATCCAGCCGAGTCCAAACATGACCGCATCCTAGCCCAGACGGGGGCAACTGGCAAGGATGGACATCCGGATTTCTTTGCGTTATCCTGACTGCAATTGTCAGCTATTGGTTTGAAAATCTTTGGCCACCAAGACACCAAGGACGCCAAGAAAACCTTTTTTAACGGAGATACGCAGAGCAGGAGAGGGTGGATGTTAAACAGGTTTTGACTTTCTTGGCGCCCTTGGCGTCTTGAGCGAACAGCGTGAGCGGGCGGCTCATGAATCAAGGAATTTCTTCATGAATATCGAACAGATGAAGCTGGTTCTCAAGGAGATGCTGGCGAAAACCGACCTGACACCCTGCGTTGTGGGGCACCGCGGGGTCGGCAAAACGGCCGGGATCATCCAGGCGGTCAGGGATCTTGAACGCGACTATGTCTCGTTGCGTCTCGGTCAGATGGAGGTTGGCGACCTGGTCGGCATTCCCTGGCGGGATGGCGACACCATGCACTGGTCGCGTCCCTCCTGGTGGCCCGGGGATGACGCGCCGCCGACCGTGGTCCATTGCGACGAACTCAACCGTGCCCAGCAGGAGGATACCCTGCAGGCGATCTTTCAGTTCGTCGAACCGCCGGCCGAGGGGATGCGCCGGGCGCTGCACACCCATCGGCTCGATCCGAAGCACCGGGTGGTGGTCTCCATCAATCCGCCCGACGGCAGTTACCAGGTGGCGACCCTCGACCGCGCCCTGCTGGATCGCATGGTGCTGATCTATGTCGAGACCGATTACCGGTGCTGGGCGCGTCATGCCCGCAGCCGGGATTTCGACGGCGATGTGCAGCAGTTTCTCTCTGCCAGTCCGGCGCTGCTGGCGCGGCAGGGCAGTCCCCTTGACCTGCAGGTGGAACCGACCGAACGGGCCTGGGAGATGGTCAGCACCCTGAAAAAACACTGTCGCCTGCCGCGGGAACTGGAGATGGAGGTTTATGCCGGTATCATCGGGCAGGAGGCGGCAGTGGCTTTTATGCAGTGGTGCCGTGAAAGGAAGGATCGCCCGGTGACCGGACGGGAAATCCTGGAGAACTGGGACAAGGTGGCCGAACGTGTCAGGGGACAGCGCCACGACCTGCTGGCGGCGACCCTCAGCGACCTGGTCAGCACCCTGGAAACCTCTCCGGAGCTGGATGAAACCGGCGAGGCCAACCTGGTCGCCTGCATCGCGGTGCTGCCACGCGATCTGCGGTTCGGGCTGGTCAAGTCGCTGCTGAAGATTCCTGCCGTCGCCGCTATTCTCGCCAGGGACGAACACGACGCGGTGGTGTATGACGCTATTGCGGCCTTGAGTCGAGAGGCCTCTTGAGTTTGAGGGCCGCCAAGGCGCGAAGACGCCAGGAAAATCAAAAATCAGGGGCGGCTCCTTTCTTTGTCGGGACGACTGCGACTCTGCGCCTCTGCGCGAGACATGCGTTCTCCGTGGTAACCCAAAACAGGGCGCTGTCCCTGGTTTAAGTCATGGAACTTCTGCAGAATGCCATCATCCGCCTGCTGAAAAAGCGCCCCTTTTACGGCCAGCTGCTGCTCGCCTGCGACCGTCGCGGCGGGGATGCCGAGAGCTTCGGCCTGCATCTGCAGAACGGCACCCCGGTCCTGACTTGCGGCGACGACGTCCTGGTTCAACATCCTCCGGACGTGCAGGAGGCACTGTTTGAGCATCTGCTGCTGCACCTTCTGCACCTCCATCCGCTGCGCGGCAAGGGACGCCATCCGCTGGTCTGGGCTATCGCCTGCGACCTGGCGATCAATCCGGCCATAGAGAACCTTCCAGACTACGCCACCCTGCCGGCACAATATGACCTGCCGGACGGCCTGGCGGCCGAGGAGTATGAACAACTTCTTCTGCGTCGTTTCGGGCTCGGCAACCAGCGCGGCGAGGGGGAGGGAGAGGCTGACCGGAGCGCCCAGGGGAGCGAGGCTGCCGGCGAAGGGGATGCCGAGCAGGAACTGGCGCGGGCCGCGCAGGAGCGTAACCGGCTTGATGACCACCGCGACTGGCCGGAGGCGGACAGCACCCCGCGGCGACTGGCGGAACAGGTGGTGCGGCAACTGGTGCGCGATGCTCATCGTAAAAGCGACGGCGCGGTGCCGGCGGGGCTTGAGGCCCTTGTCGCCGACTATCTCGCGCCGCCGGCCATTCCCTGGCGCGAGGTGCTGCGCCAGTTTGTCGCCACTGCCGGCCGGGTCGGCCGGAGCGGTACCTGGAAACGCGAGCATCGCCGTTTCGGACATGAGACTCCCGGGCAACGCAAGCGACGGCGGCTCAACCTGCTGGTCGGCATCGATGTGTCCGATTCGACCATGGCGCCCGAACTCCGTGAAAGTTTTGCCCGGGAACTGCTGCAGATTGCCCGCGGTCGTGACAGCCTGCTGACGGTTCTCTACAGCGGCAGCCGTATCCAGCAGATCAGGCGTTTTTCCAGCAGCAACGCGGTTCACGAGGTCTTCCATGGCGGCGGTTTCACCGATCTGCGCCCGGTGTTCGACTATGCCCGCGAGATGCGGCCGCAACCGGCAGCCATCATCTACCTGACCGACGGTTACGGCGAGGCACCGGAAACAATGACAATCCCCACCCTCTGGGTGTTGACCGCCGACGGTCGCAAGCCGGCCGACTGGGGAGTGGAACTGCGTTTGGGGGATGAGACGTGAGATGGGAGATGGGAGATGGGAGATGGGAGATGCAGCAGACTGAAGCGATGACGGAAGACTCGGTCCGTGAACTGGTCGAAGCCGCCGGGGCGCGGGTGATGTCGCGCGGCGGCCGGACGGAGCATTATGGTTCGCCGCGGGAATTTTCCTTCGAGGTCAAGGCGGTGTTTGCCAACGGCCTGGCACTGCATATTATTGCCCGCCAGTACAATTACCGTGACCCCTGGGAGGCCGAGGGGCGGGTCAACGACCTGGTCGACGTGGCGCTGATTCAGGGCGGCGGTCCAACCTGTCTGCCGAAAGGACATTCCTGGTTCCAGGGGCGGGACGAAGAGGAAGGAGTCGACTGGCCGGGATTGCGGCAGATCGTCGAAGTGGTCAGCGGGCTTAATCCGAAGGTTATAGAACTACAGCGACTGACCGGCGATTTGTGAGGTAGGGGCGGTTCTTTTCCGCCAACTCTGCGTTGCGGTCCTCTTCGCTTGTGCGACGTAGCTGCCGCTACGCCTCCGCACTCATCGGACCGCGCCTTGATTTGACGAAAAATCCCTCGCCCTTGAACCGGTGGGGAAGGGTGAAGCGGTCGTTCTTCGTAGAAGGCAGTGCGGGAGCGGTTCTTTTCCGCCAACTTAAGCGTTGTGGCCCTGCGACATAGCTGCCGTGTTCATCGGGACAGACAAACCGAAAAGCGGCCTCGCGCCCGTTCGCTTCCGCTCACTCGAGACGCAGAGAGCGCGGAGAAGGTCATGGTGGGATGTTTCTCTCTGTGATCTCTGCGTCTTGAGCGAATGCAATGAACGGGCGTGAGACACGGGGTTCAGGTTTTGGCTTTTGGTGGCCTAATCCTTCGATTTTCCCTGTTTCTTCTCCAATTCATCAACCCGTCTGCGCAGCTCGTCGCTGAGGGTCACCTGGCCGTCGAGAACACAGCCGCGCCGGCCGGGGATGCATTCCCCGCCGAGTTTGCGGCAGCAGTCGTCATTGGCGTCATAGTTGATGCAGGCGAAGGTCAAGGTTCACTCCGGAAGTTTCCAGGCTACGCGTTCATCCCCCTGCCGCAGGGTGTATTTCTTTGCGTCCCAGTATTCGAGCAGCGCCTGGACCTGCTTGCGCGCCGAGCCGAAAAGATCGCGAAACTGGGCGAGGGTGAGCGTCTTTTCGTCGGCGAAATGGTTTTTCAGCAGGTCGAGAGCTTTGCGATAGCTGTCGCTGTGGAGGAAATTTTCCTCGTTCAGCCGCACTAGGATACCCTGGTTGAAAAGCAACTGCAGCAGCGGTTCCGCCTGCTCCAGGGTCATACCGATCTGGCCGAGCATTTCCCGGTGGTTTTTTGCCTGCGGACCGGCGCTGCGGTAGAGTTCGACGATGCGGTCCAGCTGTTTCTGCATGGCCGGGTCGATCCTGATCTCGAACCCTCTTTCTGCCAGCCATTCATCGTTCTGCACCAGCTCGCCTGATACGAGCAGCCGGTTGAGCAGGGCGTCGAAGCCTTTCTGTTTCAGCTGTCCGGGAAGAACTCCCTTGAGGGTCGCTTTGGCCATCCCCGGCTGCAGCGGTTGGTCGCGGTGCCATTTCCTGACGGCGTTCAGCAGCAGTTTCTGCCAGTGCCGGGAGGTTTCACCTGCCGTCCATTGTCCCGCCAGGTCTTCGACCAGATCGGATTCCGCCAGCGCCTGCAGGTGGTCCTCGATACGGTCGCGGCCGAGTCCGGACGCGGTTTCAAGTTCGCGTAATCCGGCGCAGCAGAGTTCCTGCAGTTTCTGCAGCAGAAAGGCCCGTTCTCCCGATTCGAGTTCTTTCAGTCCCTGCATGACCTCATCGCGGAAGCGCTTGTGGCGGGCCGGCTTGGGATCGATCACGCTGCCGCCGCCGATGGTGGTGACCGGCGAGTAGGAGCGGATGATGAAGCGGTCCTGTCGGTGGGCGACCAGCGGCCGGTCGAGGTGGATCTGGACCAGCGCGCTCTCGCCGGGACGGAGCACATCGCGGTCGAGCAGGGCGACCAGGCCGACCGCCCGGCCGGTGCCGATCAGCAGGTGGACCGGGTCGCGGAAACGCAGCGGGCGGGGGGCGGTTTCCAGCAGGCTGAGACGCACGTCGAGACGGCGGGTCTGGGTGAAGATACCGGGTGTGGCGATCACCGTGCCGCGTCGCAGTACGCTTCGGTCGAGACCGGCGAGATTGAGGGCGACCCGTTGCCCGGCCGCGGCTGTTTCGACCTTTCTGCCATGCACCTGCACCTCGCGTACCCGCACCTGCAGCCCCCGCGGCAGCACGTCGACCTGGTCGCCTGTGCCCACCCGGCCGCTGAGCAGGGTGCCGGTGATCACGGTACCGAAACCGGCGACGCTGAAATGGCGATCGATGGGCAGCCGCAGGGGCCCGTCGGCCGGTTTCGGTTCGATCCGGCGGACCTCTGCGGCGATGGTCTGGACCAGGTCCGGGATGCCGGTGCCGTCGATGGCGGCAACCCGGCAGCAGGGCGCTCCCTCAAGGAAGCTGCCGGCGACCTCGTCGCGGATTTCTTCCTCCACCAGGTCGATAAGATCCTCTTCGGCCTGGTCGCACTTGGTCAGCACGATGATGCCGCGCGGTATCTGCAGCAGCTGGAGAATCTGCAGGTGCTCGCGGGTCTGCGGCATCACCCCCTCGTTGGCGTCGACTACCAGCAGCACCAGGTCGATGCCGCCGATACCGGCGAGCATGGTGTTGATGAAACGTTCGTGGCCGGGGACGTCGACCACCCCGGCCAGGGTACCGTCAGGCAGGCGGAAGGGGGCGAAACCGAGTTCGATGGAGATGCCGCGCTGCTTCTCCTCCTTCAGGCGATCGGTTTCGACCCCGGTCAGGGCTTTGATCAGGACTGTTTTGCCATGGTCGACATGGCCGGCGGTGCCGATGATGATGTGGCGTGGTTCAGGCATGAATCAATGGTCCGGGGCGTTCAGTGCCGCAGCCAGGCAGCGGCAGAGCAGCGGCTCCTCTTCGGGGAGGACGGTACGCGGATTGAGCAGCAACTGATCGTTTTGGATACGACCGACCAGCGGTGGTTCGCCCTGTCGCAGGCGGGCGGCCAGGGCTTCAACGCTGCCATCGGGCAGGCTCAGGGCCAGCGCCCAGCCGGGCAGTTCGGTCAACGGCAGGGCGCCGCCGCCGACCCGGGAGACTTCCGCGAGAATCTCGACCGTTACGTGTCCGCCGCAGGTTTTTTTCAGTGTGGCGGCCAGCTTGCGGCAACGCCTGCGCAGATTCCCGGCACTTTCAGCAAGCATGCGCAGCACCGGGATTTCCCGCAGGGCCCGTTCCCGGTCGAGGTAGGGACGCAGGGTCGCTTCCAGCGCGGCCAGAGTCATCTTGTCGATGCGCATGGCACGCGCCATCGGATGGCGGCGGATTTTGTCGATTGCCTCCCGGCGGCCGACGATCAGCCCGGCCTGGGGGCCGCCGAGCAGCTTGTCGCCGCTGAAGGTGACCAGGTCAACACCGGCGGCCACCGTTTCGGCGACGGTTGGTTCGTGCGGCAGACCATATTCGGTGAGGTCGATCAGCATACCGCTGCCGAGGTCTTCCAGCACCGGCAGGCCGTGTTCAGCGGCCAGGCCGACCAGGTCGGCGGCCGGTACCGCTTCACTGAAGCCGACGATCCGGTAGTTGCTGGTGTGAACTTTGAGCAGCAGGCCGGTCTGCTCGCCGATAGCGGCGCGATAGTCGCGCAGGTGGGTCTTGTTGGTGGCGCCGACCTCGCGCAGCTGTACCCCGCCGGCCGCCATCACCTCGGGGATGCGGAAGGCGCCGCCGATCTCGACCAGTTCGCCGCGTGAGACGATGGCCTCCCTGCCCTTCGCCAGAGCGGTCAGGGCCAGCAGCACGGCGCCGGCGTTGTTGTTGACCACGGTTGCCGCCTCGGCACCGGTGAGTTTGCAGAGCAGGTCCTCGACATGGCTGTAGCGGTGCCCGCGACCGCCGTTGTCAAGATCGAATTCGAGGTTGGAATACCCCCGCGAAACCCTCTCGACCGCCTGCAGGGCGGCGTCACTCAAGGGGGCGCGGCCGAGGTTGGTGTGCAGCAGGGTGCCGGTGGCGTTGATGACCGGCCGCAGGTTCGGCCGGTGCAGTTGCCGGGCCTGCTCGGCGGCCCGTTGCGCGACTGAGTCGATATCGAGGTCGGCGGCGGTGAAGGCTTCCGGGCGGCCCAGAATCTCCCGCCGCAGGCACTCGACCGTGGCCTGGCAGGCTTCCAGTTGCAGGGCGTGCGGGATATCGGCGGCCAGGTCGAGAAAGGGGGCGGACTGGAGCAGTTTGTCCACGGCGGGGAGGTTGCGCAGCAGGGTCTGTTTGTTTCTCATTATGCGAACTCCAGGCCGGAATTGATGACAAATTTGTGTATCAAATTCCCGCACAATTTACAACCTGCGAAAATGCCCGGAACAGGTTCCGTTCGTTTTCATTGTTATCCCATTTCAGCCCATGCGCTCTCTTGCTCTTTTCATGCCGTCAAAAATCGGCGTGGCAACATCGTCGGGGAAACCTTTGGGTAGCCGAGCGCTGACTCGCTCAATGACAGGATCCATTTCCCCCATTATCCTTTCGATGATCTGAGTCATTTCGTCGCTTGGGAAGTTGCAGCGTTTGGCAGTCGATAGCCAGTGCCTGCCAAACATCCTTTCCCACTGATATTGGCGGTTCTTGCCTCTTAAGGACATTGCCATGGTCATCCGCCTTTGCTCAAGCTGTTTTTTGGCAATTAGCGGATAGGCTGACAGCACATCATAGGCAGGCGTCAGTTGGAATTCTCCACCGGGTTTCAGCGCTAGACTGAAGTTTTTGGCATGTCCGTCAATCGCCCCCAGTACCCAGAACAGAAAAACCCGGGTCATGAAAGTTCTACGATCAGCAAGGCTATGGGCCGATCCCAGCAGCAATTTCATGATCTGCTCAATGCCTGGTCCCCCATCAGACTCATATTTCAGTGCCGGAGGAACCCCCAGGGCCTGGCACATGTCTTCCTGGGGCAGGCGGATCAACCACGACTTGTCAGTTGACCAGCGACGATCAAAGCGTTCCACGACGAGAGCTTTTGTGTCCTCAAAGGTCATCATTTCCGTATTGGCTACGGGGATTTCATAGGCTTTCAGGATGGCATGGCAAAGCCATTCATTTTCTACGCTGTCGCTCAAATCCATGCCGCTATGTTCAATACGGCCGATCGGGAGCTTGAAGATGTGACTTGTTGGGGTCATCCCTAGAGGCCGATGCCACTCATCGTCAAGCCGCAGGAGCGCGGTTTTTTCCTGTGCCCCGGCTATCGAGATGCGAAACTCTTTATCCTCTCGCATGCCCAAAGGCATGGTCCTGTAACTTTTGAGCGTTTCAGCAATTTCTGCGTCGCTTAATGACTCGGATTCTATTTTCTGGACATCGACTTGAGTATCTTCAGGCAACAACTGTATTGCACCGACGCAATCGCTACCCACGTGCCATAACAGATCAAATCCCCGGTTTGATCTGGCCCCAAACCTTTGCTGGATACGGTTTCTTATCGGCTGGCTGTCAGGGAGAAGGTTGTCGAAATAGTTTTCGACTTCATCGCCCGAATAAGTTTGATCTGTTAAGGGCATTGACAGCGACAAGGGGCGCCCGGATTTACTGTCCAGCCATGTCGCGTCGTATTGGAATGCGAGCTTTCCGTTTGAGGCCCTGGAAAGAAGCCCCACTTTTTCCCCGTTCATGAAAATGAATAATTCAGAACCCAGTCGTTTTCGCCCCATTTACCAGGTGTCTCCTTCGCTCATGTCGGATGTTTTTTCTCGGGGTCTCACGATCAATTCCATGTCCAGGGCCGCTAATATCCGGAATAGTGTATCGATTCGAGCGTTGGACTCACCTCTCTCAATTTTAGATATGGTTGTTTGGTCAACCCCCACGAGTTTTCCGGTCTCCGTCTGGTTGAGACCTTTACTTTTTCTCACGGATTTCAGGATTATCCCAAGGCTTTTGGAGTTGACAGCTTTTGTTTTCATCGCGGGCCCCTTGACGTTCTGCTGGATTCTTTATGGTCATTAAGCCATAAAACCAGCTTATGGTCAATAGACCATAAAATAAAAATATGGTTCAATGGCCATAAAATGAATTTATGTTCAATGGGCATAAAGGTGGAGGGGAAGGTTTTGAAGCTGAAAAAGTGCCTGAATTTCAAGCACTTAGAAGACAATGGCGGGAGTAGATGGGAATCGCCGCCTTCGTCGCCGCCGTCCGGGCGGCTCCTGCGTCGGCTCCCCTCCGCTCGCTGCCGCGGCCATCCCTGGCCGCTCATCGTCCGAAGGACGCGCTTGCTCCGCTTCGATTCCCATCGCCAGCGGTCTGCAAGCCTGGTATTTTGGCGGGAGTAGATGGGAATCGAACCCACCAGGGACGGATCACGCCCCCCACCGGTTTTGAAGACCGGGCGCGGCACCAGCCTACGAACTACTCCCTTAAATTCGGGTTTTCAGCGGATCTTTTCACCCAACTCTGCGTCAGATGCTCAACTCCTTGTGTGGCGTACCGGGGTACGCCTCCGCGTCGTTATCACATCTTCCTTGATTTGAGTGAAAATCCCTCGCTGAAACTCCCGAATTTGTTTTCAACAGGTCTTTCTGCATGACGAAAGAATCCTGATTATAGTGATAACACGCTGTATCAACAAGTGTTTTGAGACTATTTCCGTTTTTTTCGGCTTTTGCGCAGTTCCGGGTGCGGGCTGAGCAGGGCGATGGTTTCGACGTGCGGGGTCTGCGGGAACATGTCATAGGACTGCAGCTTGTCGACGCCCATGCCGTGGGATTCGAGGATCGCCAGATCGCGGGCCAGGGTCTGCGGGTTGCAGGAGACGTAGACCATCTTCTTCGGCTGCAGGCTGGCGACCTGCTCCAGCACCTCGGGGGTGCAGCCGGTGCGCGGCGGGTTGACCACCACACGGGTTCCTGACGGCAGTCGGGCGACCAGTTCGGCGACTACCCGGGCGGTATCACCGGCGATGAAACGGCAGTTGTCGAGTCCATTTCTTTTGGCGTTCCGGGCGGCATAGTGGACCGCTTCTTCAACCATTTCCACTCCGGTGACCTCTGCCCCCTTTGCTGCCAGGTGCAGGGCGATACCACCGATGCCGCAGTAGAGGTCAAGGGCCGGCTCGTCCTTTTGCGGCTGCAGCCAGTCGGTCACCTGGTGGTAGATGCGGGCCGCCTGGTCGTGGTTGACCTGCAGGAAGGAAGTCGGGCCGAGATGAACGGTGAAATCACCGAGCTGGTCGCGCAGATCGGGGGCACCGAGCATTTTCAGGGTTTCACGGCCGAGGATGGCGTTGCCGCTGCCGGGGTTGACGTTCTGGTGGATGGCGACCACCTCGGGAACCTTCTTCTGCAGCCACTTGGCGAGGTGGGTGAGGCTGCGGTAGTCGCGGCGGCCGGTGACCAGGGTCACCAGGGCCCTGTTGTTGGCGGGACTGACGCGGATCAGCAGGTAGCGCAGCAACCCGTCTCCCTGGCGCGGATCCCAGACCGAGAGTTTCTGGTGGAGGATCTCTTCGCGGACGACGTCGATGATGCGATTGATCAGCGGATGGTGCAGCGGACAGTTTTTCAGGTCGACGATCTCATGACTGCCGCGTCGGTAGAGACCGATGCGCAGGTGCCGGTGCCGGCGGCCGATGGCCAGTTTGGCGCTGGTGCGGTAGCCGAGTTCCTGCGGGGCGGCGATGACTTCGGGGACCGTGACTCTTTTCAGCCCGGCGTCCTGCATCGCCCGGATGACCTGCTGCCGCTTGAAGTCGAGTTGCGCCCGCGGCTGCAGTTCGATCAGCGGGCACCCCTGGCAGGTCTGGGCCTGTCGACAAGGAGAGGGGCGACGCAACGGTGAAGGCTGGATGACCCGCTGCCGGTGGGCGATGATCCGCCGCTGTCCCTTGTGCAGGATGGTTGCCTCCAGCTTTTCGCCGGGGAAAGCCCCCCAGATCAGGACCTCTTTTCCCATGCTGCGGCACACGCCGAGACCGTCGTCGTTGAGATGGTCGATGGTAAGTTCGAGATGGTTGTCGCGGGGCTGTTTCGGTGCCGGTTTTTTCACTCATGGACTCCTGCTGAAATAGTCTCGGCGACCATAAGCCGAGCGGAACTCTCTGTCAATCGCCTTCCGCCCTTGACCACGGTGGTCAGGCGACCGTACACTGCGCCCTGCGGGCAGGTGGATGGCAAGTTTTTCGTGCAGACCAACTGAGGATTAAAATCATCCCTCACTCTCCCTTTAAGCAAGGGGGAAACTTCACACTTTCGCTTTCCAAAGGGTTGACGTGCTTGGCGTGCCTGGCGCCTTGGCGGCGGCTTTTATCGAGATCAGGATCAATCCAATGAGCAGAACGACACGACAAATCCAGATAGGGGATGTCAAGATCGGCGGCGGCGCCCCGGTTTCGGTGCAGTCGATGACCAATACCGATACCCGCGACAGCGCGGCGACCCTGGCGCAGATCGGGCGGCTGACGGATGCCGGTTGCGAAATTGTCCGCTGTGCCGTCCCGGATGTCCCGGCGGCCGAGTCCCTGGCGGCGATCTGCGCCGGCAGCGCCATCCCGGTGATCGCCGACATCCATTTTGATTACCGGCTGGCGCTGAAGGCGGTGGAATCGGGGGTGGCGGGTCTGCGCATCAACCCCGGTAATATAGGCGAGCGCTGGAAAGTGCAGGAAGTGGTCAGAGCCTGTGCCGAGAAGCGGCTGCCGATCCGTATCGGCGTCAATGCCGGTTCGCTGGAGAAGGACCTGTTGCGGAAGTATGGTCATCCGGGGGCCGAGGCGATGGCGGAGAGCGCTCTCGGTCATATCCGCATCCTCGAAGAGCTGAATTACGACCAGATCAAGGTCAGTCTCAAAGCCTCCGATATCCGTCGTACGGTCGAGGCCTACCGGCTGCTGGCGGCGCAGGTCGATTACCCGCTGCACATCGGTATCACCGAGGCCGGTACCCGTTTCAGCGGCACGGTCAAGAGCGCCGTCGGTCTCGGGGTGCTGCTCTACGAGGGCGTCGGTGATACCCTGCGGGTGTCCCTGACCGGCGACCCGGTCGAGGAGGTGCGGGTCGGTTTTGAAATTCTCAAGAGTCTCGGCCTGCGTGAGCGGGGACCGGTCTTTATCAGCTGTCCGACCTGCGGCCGCTGCCAGATTGACCTGATCGAAACCGCCGAAGAGGTGGAAACGCGTCTCAGCGGTTTGCCGGTGCCGCTTACCATCGCCGTCATGGGGTGCGTGGTCAACGGCCCGGGGGAAGCGCGCGAGGCGGATCTCGGTATCGCCGGCGGCAAGGGGCAGGGGCTGCTGTTCCGCCGGGGTGAGATCGTTCGCAAGGTGCCACAGGCTGAGCTGGCCGACGCGCTGGTCGAAGAGGCTGAGCGGATGGCGGCGGAACGGCAGCGGTCCTGACCGGCTCCGCTGGTGATCTTCTCAGCCTCTGCTATCCTTATGGAGATTACCTGAATCAGTGAGTTCCTGTTGGATGGAGAGGGCAAGTGCTTGGCCTGAATGAGATTTCCGAAAATCTGAAGCGCACCCACCAGGTTCGCTGGTAATTTGGGGGAAACTCAGGCGGGTCAATGGCTTGCGCTATCCGCCGACAAGGGGCTCACTGATTCAGGGACTATCTTCTCGGGAGGAATACCCATGGACTGGCAGAGCTTTTTCTCCGGGGACGCGTTTACTGACTACGTGATTCCCTGGGTGATCAACATCGGCCTGTCGGCTGCCGTTTTTATTGTCGGACGAATTGTCGTCGGCATCATCACCGGGTTGATGCGCAAGCTGCTGACCAAGGCGAAGATGGATGAAATCCTGGTCGATTTCATCTACTCGATAGCCCACGCGGCGCTGGTGCTGTTTGTTATCATCGCCGCCCTTGACCAACTCGGAGTCGATACCACATCACTGATCGCCCTGCTCGGCGCCGCCGGCCTGGCGGTCGGCCTGGCGATGAAGGATTCGCTGCAGAATTTTGCCGCCGGGGTGATGCTGATCATTTTTCGCCCCTTCCGGGCGGGGGATTATGTCGAGGTCGCCGGAACCGCGGGGACGGTTGAGAAGATCAGTATTTTCAGTACCGTACTGAAAACCCCGGACAACTGCGAGGTCATCGTTCCCAACGGCAATATCTACGGGGACAACATCAAGAACTACGCGGCCCGCCCGACCCGGCGCATCGACCTGGAGTTCGGTATCGGTTACGAGGATGATATCCGGCAGGCTCGCGACATCATGTTGCGGCAGATCCGCGCTGATGAACGGATTCTCGAGGATCCTGAACCGGTGGTGGCGGTTGCCGAGCTGGCTGACAGCAGTGTCAATTTCGTCGTTCGGCCCTGGGTTGAAACCGCTGATTACTGGGCGGTTCGTTTTGACCTGATCGAAAAGATCAAGCTTGCCTTTGATGCCGAGGGCATCTCGATCCCCTATCCGCAGATGGATGTCCACCTCGAACAGTCCCGCGCTGCGGCGGTTGGAAGCTGATGGAGATTCTGGGTATCGATATCGGCGGCACCGGGATCAAGGCCGCGCCGGTCGATGTGGTCGGTGGTCGCCTGCTGTGCAAACGTCGTCGCCTGCTGACGCCGCAGCCGGCGACGCCGGCCGCGGTGGTGCGGACGGTGACGGAACTGGTGCGGAGTTTTTCCTGGAGCGGGCCGATCGGCTGTGGTTTTCCCGCGGTGGTTCGTAACGGCGTGGCCTTGTCGGCGGCCAACATCGACCGCTCCTGGGTCGGGGCCGATGCCGGGGCGCTGCTGTCGGAGGCGACCGGTTGCCCGGTGCGGCTGATCAATGATGCCGATGCCGCCGGGCTGGCCGAGATGCGTTTCGGAGCCGGGCGCGGCGTCGGCGGAACGGTGATCATGGTGACCATCGGCACCGGGCTCGGCTCGGCCCTGTTTCGTAACGGGGAACTGCTCCCCAACAGTGAACTCGGTCATCTCTATCTTGCCGACGGCACCATGGCCGAGCACTTTGCCTCCGCCCGTGTCCGCAAGGCGGAAGGGCTCTCCTGGCAGCAGTGGGCGGGGCGTTTCAGTCTGCACCTGCAGCAGCTGGAGCGGCTGCTCAATCCCGATCTTTTCATTCTCGGCGGCGGCGGGAGTAGGAAATATACGGAGTTCATCGATCTGCTCAAGGTCGAAACGCCGGTCAGGGTGGCACGCCATTTCAATGACGCCGGGATTGTCGGCGCTGCCCTGGCGGGATGCCCGGAAGCATTGCCAGACCGTGTCGCCAGTGGCATAATTCAGATCTGAATATCGTGACTTTGCGGGTTCGAGGTTGTCCCCCCGGATATTCTCTCTATGGAGGTTCGATGCGCCTGCTTCTCGTTATCCTTGTTCTCTGCGGTTCTGTTGTTTCCAGTCCGGCGGCCGAAACCGCGGTCACGGCCGACCAGGTGGTGACCCGCTTCCTGCAGCGGGACTTCATCGGCAGTCGTCTGACGCCGGAGGAATGGAAAACCAACATCGCCACCCTGGTTGGTTGGCAGACGGAGCCCGACTGGGCGGTGCTGGTGGTGGTGGAGAGCTATCGGGCCAAGCCGGTCCAGCGCGCTCCCGACGGGCTCCGTGCCGTGGTTGAATACCGGGTTCTCGGCGAACTGCTTGACGGGCAGTGGATTCCGCGCAAGAAGAGTCCTGAACTGCAGCGGGTCAACTTTCTGCTCGACCGGCAGGATGGGCGATGGCAGGTGAAACGGCCGGTTCAGCCGCCGCATATTTCCCTTGCCACGGCGATTCGACAGCTTGAAGTCGCCGCCGGTGAGTTTCAGCAGGCCGGCCGCCAGGCGATGCTGCAGCAGTCTCTGCAGCAACTGCGGGCGCTGCGGGACGCGGGGTCATCGGGATCATAACGTCCCGAAGGAAGGTTTCCAGGCTTGTGCCTGAAGCCGTTGATGCCGGACTTGATTCAGGTCACGGGTCGTGAATTCGTCTTCTTTGCGATTGATATTCCAATCTGTTATCGGGAGGTTCGTCACTGTTATCCGAGGAGAGGTGCAAAATGGCTGTACAGAAGTTGATCGATGATTTGAAAAACGGCAGTGGTATCAAACGTTCCCGGGCCGCGGCCGAATTGGGCCACTGCGGTGATCTCGCCGCCGCCGCCGCCCTGATCGGCGCCCTCGAGGATACCAATGCCACGGTACGCAGCAATGCCACCTTCGCTCTCGGTGAACTGGGGGTGCGTGAAGCCGTGCCGCAACTGGTCCCGATGCTGAAAGATGGCGATGAGTGGGTCCGCAAGAGCGCGGCCAAGGCTCTCGGGCTACTGAAGGCCGAAGAGGCACTGCCGCACCTGGAAGCGGCCCTGGAGGATCCCTCGGACATTGTTCGCAGCAATGTCAGCCGCAGCCTGGAGCAGATTCGCAGCAGCATGTCGGGTTCTTGATCTTTTTTAATTTTATCGTATGATAGCAGCACGCTGAATCGTTTCCGGTGCAACATGGAGGTTGGACCTGAACCCTCAGGTTCAGGTTGGAAATAAGCCGCGAAAGGAGGGGTGGAGAATTGCCGGAGGCGGTTCCATTCAACCCTTTTCATGGAGGAAAAGAACGATGAAACGTCTGTTTGTTGCTGTGTTGCTGGTTGTGTCGAGCCTGTTCGTTTTCAGCCTGCCGGCTGGTGCCGCCGAGGTGCCGTTGCAGGCTCAGGTCAAGACCGGCGCTGTCAATGTCAATGTCGCTACGACCAGGGAATTGCAGAAGTTGCCCGGAGTCGGCAAGGTGACCGCTGAGCGGATTGTCGCCTTCAGGGACGCCAACGGCCCTTTTGCTTCGGTCGATGCCCTGGTCAAGGTCCAGGGGATTGGCAGAAAAACGCTGGAAAAGATTCGTCCGCTGGTGGTGGTTGAGTAATTCTGACTTCCTGTCCGGTTTTCCATCAAACGGAGCAGAGCCCGCCGGGCAACCGGCGGGCTTTTTCAATAAAATGTAAGCGGTGAGATGTTTTTTGAGATTTTTTTGAGATGGCGAGGCTATACTCGCAACTTCTTTCTGTTGATGGCGTCGCAAAAACTCACCAGCAGCTGCGTTGCTGCGTTTGTCTCGCTGCTTCAACGTACGTAAATACGCCTCATTGCTCGACAATCGCGCGCCTTGCTGCTGGCGCTTTTTGCTTAGCCAACACTCTTGATGCTTTTTGCGAAAGCATCTTCTGTTCAGCCGGTCGAGGTGTTTTTTTCATGCAGTATGAAACCAGGGCACGCTCCATCTTCAAGGCCCTTTCGTGGCGCACCTGGGCCACCATCACCACGGCGGTCATCGTCTTCGCCTTTACCGGACGGTTCGCCCTGGCGCTGACCGTCGGCGCCCTGGAAGTTGTCGCCAAGATGGCGCTCTATTTTTTTCACGAGCGCCTGTGGCAGAAGATCCGCTGGGGGAAGAAAGAGGTGCCGGCCTTTGTCCTCTGGTTTACCGGTCTGCCCGCCTCCGGTAAAAAAGCCGTGGCCGACAGAGTGTACCAGCTGCTGAAAGACCGGGGGCTCAAGGTTGAACGTCTCGACAGCCGTGATGTCCGCCCCCTTTTCCCCGAAACCGGCTTCTCTCCGCCCGAGGTCAACCGCCACGTCAAGCGCTCCGGCCACCTCTGCGCGATGCTGGAAAAGAACGGGGTCAGCGTGGTCGCGTCCTTTGTTTCTCCCTACCGTGAAAGTCGTGAATTCGCCCGGCGGATGGCCGCGACCTTTGTCGAGGTTCACATGCGTTCGACGCCGGAGGCCTGTATGAAGCGGGACAGCAAGGGGCACTACGCCAGAGCCCAAAGAGGAGAATTCAAATATTTCCCCGGCGTGGATGTCGCCTATGAGCAGCCGCGGCAGCCGGAAATCGTGATCGATGTGGAGCAGACCCCTGCCGAGAGAGCCGCGGAGCAGGTGCTTGACTACCTGAAGAAGCATGTCCTGGTCGAAGGCCGACGGGTGAAGAAGGCGCCGGCAGCGGCCGAAGTTTCTTTCGATGAATCCTGACCATCACATCGTCAACTCATATATGAAAGAGTGGAAAGTTATTTTATGAACCAGACCCACCTGCGCCAGCTGGAAGCGGAAAGTATCCATATCATGCGCGAGGTCGCCGCGGTTTTCGAAAACCCGGTGATGCTCTACTCCATCGGCAAAGATTCCTCGGTGATGCTGCACCTGGCCCGCAAGGCCTTTCATCCCGGGAAGCTGCCCTTCCCGCTGATGCATGTCGACACCACCTGGAAGTTCCGTGAGATGATCGCGTTTCGGGAGCGGATGGCGGCCGAGCATGGTTTTGAACTGCTGGTTCATACCAACCTGGAGGGTGTTGAACGGGGGATTTCTCCCTTCACCCACGGCAGCGCCCTCTACACTGACGTGATGAAGACCGAGGGGTTGAAGCAGGCGCTTGACAAGTACGGCTTCGATGCCGCCTTCGGCGGCGCGCGGCGGGACGAGGAAAAGTCGCGCGCCAAGGAACGGATCTTTTCCTTCCGCAGCGCCAATCACCGCTGGGATCCGAAGAACCAGCGACCCGAATTGTGGAATCTCTACAACACCCGGGTCGCTCCGGGCGAGAGCATCCGTGTTTTTCCGCTCTCCAACTGGACCGAACTGGATATCTGGCAGTACATCTATCTTGAGCAGATTCCCATCGTGCCGCTCTACTACGCCAAGGTCAGGCCGGTACTGGAACGGGAAGGCATGCTGATTCTCGCCGATGATGACCGTCTCGAACTGAAGCCGGGCGAAAAGATCGTCGAAAAGTCAGTCCGTTTCCGTACCCTCGGCTGCTACCCGCTGACCGGAGCCGTCGAATCGACCGCCGCCACCCTGCCGGAAATCATCCAGGAAATGCTGCTGACCCGCACCTCGGAACGCCAGGGGCGCGCCATCGATCACGACCAGGCCGGCAGCATGGAGAAGAAGAAGCAGGAAGGGTATTTTTAAAAGCAAAAGCGGCTAAAGGTTACATACCACATCGGCTAAAGGCCAAAGGTTAAAGGTCGAAAGGAGCCGGTTATCCCCTTAGCCTTTAGCCCTTCGCCCTTAGCCGCACTTGAGGAACTTATGAACAACCAATCCGTACTGATCGCCGAAGATATTCACGCTTACCTGAAAGCCCAGGAAGAAAAATCGATGCTGCGCTTCATTACCTGCGGCAGCGTCGATGACGGCAAGTCGACCCTGATCGGGCGGCTGCTGTGGGATTCGAAGCTGGTCTTCGAGGACCACCTGGCAGCGCTGGAAGCCGACAGCAAACGGATCGGCACCCAGGGGGACGAGATCGATTATGCGCTGCTGCTCGACGGCCTGCAGGCCGAGCGGGAACAGGGGATCACCATCGATGTCGCCTACCGCTTCTTTTCCACCGACAAGCGCAAGTTCATCGTCGCCGACACCCCGGGGCATGAACAGTACACCCGCAACATGGTCACCGGCGCCTCGACCGCACAGCTGGCGGTGATCCTGGTTGACGCCCGCAAGGGCGTGCTGACCCAGACCCGGCGTCACAGTTTCCTGGTGTCGCTGGTGGGGATCCGCAAGGTTGTGCTGGCGATTAACAAGATGGACCTGGTCGACTATCGTGAAGAGACCTACAAAACCATCTGCGCCGACTACCGGCAGTTCGCTGCCGAACTCGGTTTCGAGGAGATGACCTGCATCCCGATCTCGGCTCTTAAGGGGGACAACATCATCCACCCCGGGGAGAATATGCCCTGGTACGACGGCCCGACGCTGATGCACGCCCTGGAGACGGTCGCGGTCGGCGACCGGGCGGTGGAACTGCCGTTCCGCATGCCGGTGCAGTGGGTCAACCGGCCCAATCTTGATTTCCGGGGATTTTCCGGCACCATCGCCTCAGGCCGCATTTTGCCGGGAGACCGGATCGTCGTGCCCGGATCGGGACAGACCAGCCGCATCCGACGCATCGTCACCATGGACGGAGACCTGGACCAGGCGGTTGCCGGACAGGCGGTCACCCTCTGCCTCGAAGACGAGATCGATATCAGCCGCGGTGACCTGCTGGCCGATGCCGAGGCGCGGCCTGTTCATGCCGACCAGTTCCAGGCGCACCTGGTCTGGATGCACGAGGACGCCCTGCTGCCGGGACGCAGCTACCTGCTCAAGACCGGCGCCAGTCTGGTGACCGCCCAGATCGGCGAGTTGAAATACCGCGTCGACGTCAACAGTCTTGAACATCAGCCGTGCAAGACCCTGGCGCTCAACGAGATCGGCGTCTGCAACCTCGCCCTGGATCGTGCTGTCTCCTTCGATCCCTACAAGGAGAACCGCGGCACCGGCAATTTCATTCTCATCGACCGCCTGACCAACGCCACCGTCGGTGCCGGAATGATCGATCATCCGCTGCGCCGCGCCAGCAATATTCACTGGCAGTCGATCGATGTCAACAAAGACTCCCGCGCCGCCATCAAGGGGCAGAAACCCTGTGTCCTCTGGTTCACCGGGCTTTCCGGCGCCGGCAAGTCGACCATTGCCAACCTGGTGGAAAAGAAACTGCATGCCCTCGGTCGTCATACCTACCTGCTCGACGGCGACAATGTCCGCCATGGTCTGAACAAGGATCTCGGTTTTACCGACGCTGACCGGGTGGAGAACATCCGCCGTATCGCCGAGGCGGCCCGACTCTTCGTCGATGCCGGGATCATCGTCCTGACCGCTTTCATCTCCCCGTTTCGCAGTGAGCGAAAGATGGCCCGTGACCTGCTGGAGGAGGGCGAATTCATCGAGGTTTTTGTCGACACCCCGCTTGAAGTCTGTGAACAGCGCGATCCCAAGGGGCTCTACAAGAAGGCCCGTTCCGGCCAGTTGCCGAATTTCACCGGCATCGACTCGGCCTACGAACCGCCGGAAAATGCCGAAATGGTGATCGATACCCGGGAAAAGCCGGCCGAAGAGATCGCCGAAGAGATTGTCAAGCGGCTGCTCGGCGATGAATTGCTCGGCGAGCAGCGCGACGGAACCTTGTGGCAGTCATGACCGAACAGGACAAGGCTATCATGGATATCGATATCGCCAGGGTCTGCGCCATCGCCCGTGCCGCGGGAGAGGCGATCATGGAGATCTATGCCGGGGAGTTCAATGTCGAACTCAAGGGGGATCAGTCGCCGCTGACCTGCGCCGACAAGGCCTCCCACCAGGTCATCAGCGCCGGGCTTAAGCGTAACTTTCCCGAGATTCCGATTCTCTCCGAGGAGGGGGCGGAGATCTCTTTTGATGAGCGCCGCGGCTGGGAGCGTTTCTGGCTGGTCGATCCCCTCGACGGCACCAAGGAGTTCATTAAGCGCAACGGCGAATTCACCGTCAACATCGCCCTGATTGAAGCCGGGCAGCCGGTTCTCGGGGTGGTCTACGTCCCGGTGCAGGAGAAACTCTACTGGGGAATCGAGGGACAGGGCGCCTGGCTGCAGACGGGGCGGGGCGAGCCGTGCCCGGTCCGTGTCCGCAACCCCGATCCCGCGGCGGGATTGAAGGTGGTGATGAGCCGCTCCCATCCGTCGCCGGAGCTGGCGGCCTACCTGGAGAAAATTCGCGTCGCCGAAGCGGTTTCGGTCGGCAGTTCACTGAAACTCTGTGTCGTCGCCGAGGGGCTGGCCGATATCTACCCGCGTCTCGGTCCGACCATGGAATGGGATACCGCCGCCGGTCACGCCGTTGCCGTCGCCGCCGGGGCGAGGGTGACGACCCCCGGGGGAGAGCCGCTGTGTTACAACAAGCAGAACCTGCTCAATCCCCACTTCATCGTCGCCCCGCCGGGGCTGGAGCTGCCGCGGGTCTGAATAAGGCCTTAAACCGGATTCAGGCAAGGGAGAAAAAAATGTCGATACTCGTGACCGGCGGGGCCGGATATATTGGTTCCCACACCGTCCTTGAGCTGTTGCAGGCGGGGCAGGAGGTGGTCGTGGTCGACAACCTCAGCAATGCCTCGCCGGTTGCCCTTAAGCGGGTTGCCGAGCTGGCCGGGCGCCAGGCGCGGCTGGAGGTGGCCGATATCCGCGACCGGTCGGCACTGCGGCGTATTTTCGATGACTGCCGTCCCGCCGCAGTGGTCCACTTCGCCGGGCTCAAGGCGGTCGGCGAATCCTGTGACATCCCGCTGGCCTATTATCAGAACAATGTTGCCGGTACCGCCACCCTCTGCGAGGTGATGGCCGAGGTCGGCTGCAAGCGGCTGGTCTTCAGTTCCTCGGCCACCGTCTACGGTGACCCGGCCTCCCTGCCGATCCGCGAGGATTTCCCCACCGGGGCGACCAATCCCTACGGACGGACCAAGCTCTTCATCGAGGAGATGCTGCGCGACCTGCATACCTCCGACTCCGAGTGGCGGATCGCCCTGCTGCGCTACTTCAATCCGATCGGCGCCCATGAAAGCGGCCGCATCGGCGAGAATCCCAACGGCATTCCCAACAACCTCTTTCCCTTTATCACCCAGGTCGCTGTCGGCAAGCGTGAACGACTGTCGATCTTCGGCGATGATTACCCGACCGTCGACGGTACCGGGGTGCGCGACTACATCCATGTTGTCGACCTCGCCCTCGGCCATCTCCGAGCGCTGGAACGTCTCGAACGCGAGCCGGGGCTGGTCTGCGTCAATCTCGGCACCGGACAGGGCTACTCGGTGCTGCAGATGGTCGACGCCTTTCAGCGGATCAACAACATCGCGGTGCCCTACCGGATTGTGGCCCGCCGCCCGGGAGATATCGCCGCCTGCTACGCCGACCCGTCCCTGGCCGCGGAAGAACTGGGCTGGAAGGCCGAACGCGGACTCGAAGAGATGTGCCGCGACGGCTGGAGATGGCAGCGGCAGAATCCGAACGGCTACGCCGGGGAGTGAAGGAGATGGGAGATGGGAGATGGGAGATGGGAGATGGGAGATGGGAGATGGGAGATGAGAGATGGGAGATGGGAGATGGGAGATGGGAGATGAGAGATGAGAGATGAGAGATGAGCAGGGGGTGAAGAGGTTTGCTCCTTATTCTTGCCTTTGCCTCTCACGTCTCACATCTCACATCTCACGTCTTACATCTCACATCCCCGCCCCCGCCCGCAGTCTTTTCGCCGCCTCTTCCAGCACCGGCCGGGATTTGCAGAAGGCGAAGCGGACCAGGTCGCGACCGTCGTCCGGGTTGCTGCAGAAGGGGCTGACCGGGATGGCGGCGACGCCGACCCGTTCGGTCAGATCACGACAGAATGCGATGTCATTCCCCCGTCCCAGAGCGCCGATGTCGACACAGACGAAATAGGTCCCCTGCGGGGTCAGCGGCGGCAGGCCGACGTCGGCCAGCAGCTCGCAGAGAAAATCGCGCCGCTGCCGGTAATCCTCCTTCAACCGCTGATAAAAGTCCTCTCCGACGGCCAGGGCCTCGGCCGCGGCGGTCTGCAGCGGGGCCGCGCCGCAGAAGGTGATGAACTGCTTGACGCGCAGCAGGGCCTCGACCAGGTCAGCCGGTCCGGCAGCCCAGCCGACCTTCCAGCCGGTGACGCTGAAGGTCTTGGCGAGGCTGGAAATGGTCAGGGTGCGGTCCGCCATGCCGGGCAGGGTCGCCAGGGGGATGTGCTCGCCCTCGAAGAGGATATGCTCGTAGACCTCGTCGGTGACGGCGATGACATCATGCCTGACGCAGAGTTCGGCAATCGCCCGCAGTTCCTCCCGGTTGAACACCTTGCCGATCGGGTTCTGCGGTGAATTGAGCAGCAGCAGCCGGGTGCGGGGGGAGATCAGCCGCTCCAGTTCGTCGCGGTCGACGTGCCAGTCAGGCGGTCGCAGGGTGAGGGGACGGGATACGCCGCCGGCCATGCTGATCGCCGGGCGGTAGGAATCGTAGCAGGGCTCGAACAGAACCACCTCATCGCCCGGATCGAGCAGGCTGAAGAGAGCGGCGAACAGCGCCTCGGTGGCGCCGACCGTGACCGCGATCTGCGACCCGGGGTCGAACTGGAGGCCGTATTGTCGGCTCATCTTGGCGGCGATCGCCTCGCGCAGCTGCGGCTGTCCGTTGCTGGGGGCGTACTGGTTGCAGTCCTGCTTGATGGCGCGGACGGCACTGCGCTTGATCGCTTCCCCGGCGGCGAAGTCGGGAAACCCCTGGCCGAGGTTGATCGCCCGGTGGCGGTTGGCGAGATCGGTCATCGCGGTAAAAATAGTCGGTTGCAGGGATGCTGCGCGTCGGGCCATGCGGGTCATGGTATGTCCTCCGGAAAGCAGGAGAAAACTTTACCTGATCACTGCAGATCGGTAAAGCCGTCGTTCGGAAATTGACTTTCATTCCGGCAGATAGTATCAAGCTGCAAGGCAAGGGGGACAGTCCCCTGATTGAAGGCAAGGGGAACAGTCCCCTTAAGGGAGGGGGACTGTTCCCGAGAACATCAGATACCCGGGGAAAGCGCGGGGCGGAAGGACGTGTTACGCAATGAGAATACTGGCCAACCTGTTCATGTGGATGTTCCTGGCTGATGGTTGCCTGTCGGTCATCGATGAACTGCTGGCCTATAATTCCGGCGTCCATGGTCTGCTCGGGGTCCGGACCCTGGTGGCTTTCAGCGTCGTCGTGCTGTCCTTTATCATCTACGGTGCCATGCTCTTTGACCGGCGCCTGCCGAAGCTGATCCTGCTGCCGCAGTCGCTGTTCGCCATCTGGGGCATGACCGGGCTCTGGCCGCTTTCCTTCTTCATCCTCTCGGACAATCTCGGCGTGATCATCGCAGGGCTGCAGGTCTCCCTCGGGCTGCTGCCCTTCTTCGTGCTGCGGGGGGAAGGCCGGGGGCTGCTGCTGCGGCCGGAACGTTTTGCCGGCAGGGGATTCAGTGCCGGCAACCTGCTGCTCGGCATTGCCGGAACCCTGTTCGTCGTTCCCCTGTTGCTGGTCAGCTTTGCCGGTGCCGGGACGGTTGAAGCCATCAATAAGGCCACCGCCGGGTTCATGCGCGTCGATGCCCGCGGCATCAGTATGCAGGAGCGTGTCTACCGCCGCGGCGACAAGACCGTGCGCCTGGTGGCCATGATTCACATCGGTGACCAGAGCTACTATGACCAGCTTGCCGCATCGGTCGCCGCGCCGCATACCCTGGTTCTCGCCGAAGGGGTCAGCGACCGCGGGGGACTGCTGACCGCCGCCTACAGCTATGACCGGGTCGCCTCCCTGCTCGGTCTCAGCACCCAGCGGCAGATGCCGATGAAGGGACGGCTGATCGGTCCGGATGAGCTGCGCGGAAAGGGCGAAAAGGGGGAGTTTCCGGGGCCGGATATCCTGCGGGCCGATGTCGACCTGAGTGATTTCGATCCCCGGACGGTGGAATTTCTCAACATGCTCGGCAGGGATGTTTTTTCCAGCGACGACCTGGCTTCCGGCCTGCGGACCTATAACGCGTGGATCAACCGCAACATGGACCAGGAACGCTACGCCAGGCTGATGGATGATATCCTCACCCGCCGCAACCGGACCGTTCTCGATTACCTGGGACAGGCGCTCGACAAGTATGACGTGATCGTCATCCCCTGGGGCGCGCTGCACATGCGCGGCATTGAGGAAGGCGTTCTGGCGCGGGGGTTTCGGTTGCGGAAGACAGAACAGAGGATGAGTGTCGATTTCAGCGCCCTGCTGAAAAAAGCATCGGACTGAGCCCAAATCCATCGGCTGTTTTGCGGAGCGAGGGTGACGGGACGGGTGGAGATGCGCGGCGTCGCGCTGTTTCGGGCGCAGACGTAGCCGCGCTACGTCGAGCACCGAAGCGGTGACGGCAACAAAGCAGATTCACCCGTAACGACAGCCGAATCCCGAAATTGCTGGTGGATTTGGGCTGAGTCCGTCGTGGTAATTCCGCGGGGAATCTGCTAACCTGTCGATTCGATTTCTCCCTTATCTTCGAGGCAGGACCATGAGCAGACCCAACACCATCCTGACCGCGGGGTTCGCCCTGTTCAGCATCTTTACGTCTTTCCTGTTCGTCTCCTACGGCCTGGGGGGTGTTTCGAATGAACTCGCCTCTCAGCGACTGCAGCTTTTTTCCTACGTGACCGCCGGTTACGGGTTGATGAACATCTACATTCTCAGCACCGCCTGGCGCAGCCGGGAAAAATGGACCCTGATGGCGAGCAAGCTGATCTCGTTCTGTTTTTTCGGCGTGCTGATCATGGACCAGGTCAAGTTCGGTGCGGAAACCGGCCGCAGCATGCTGGTGCTGCCGATCGTCGCGGTGGTGCTGCTGGTCAACTGGTGGGCAGTCAGGACCCTGGTTCGACGGGAAGGCTGACAGGCTGGCAGGCTGGCAGGCTGGCAGGCTGTGAACGGAACGAGGACAAATGAAACGGGGACAGGCACCTGCGGAGCCTGTCCCCTGTCGCATCTCACATCTCACATCTCACATCCGGCGTAAAATCTCCACAGTCTCGTCCGGTTCGGGGCGGAGGGTGTGGTCGGGGTAGAAGTCGGCCCGGTGGATGGTTCCGGCAGGGTCGATGATGATGCGGGCCGGCATCGGCAGACGCCAGCTGTCGTCGCCGTTGAAGCGCGGGATGTCGAGGCCGAGGCTCCGGTAGACCTCGCGCATCGCTTCGGGCAGGGTATAGACCGCCCCGAACTTGGCGGCGACCTTGTTGCCGGGGTCACTCAGCACCGGGAAGGTCAGTCCCAGTTTCTGCACCAGCTGTGGGGTGTACTTCGCCAGCATCGGCGAGATGGCGACCAGGGTGGCGCCGCTCTTTTCAATTTCCGGCAGAACCGCCTGCAGAGCCTCCAGCTCCGCGTTGCAGTACGGTCACCAGACCCCCCGGTAGAGGGTCATGACCAGCGGCCCTTTCTCACGCAGGGCAATCGAACTGATCTGGTTGTCGTTTTCATCCTCAAGGGTGAAATCGGGCGCTTGGTTTCCGGGCTGGATCACCCCGGACATCATCGCCGCGACATCGAACTGCTCTTTGGCCCTGCCCATGGCGTCGAGAATGGCAGGGTCGACCTTGCTGACGAACTCGGCCTTCATGGCGTCGAGTCTGGTTTGCAGTTGCATTGGATCCTCCCTTTGTCGGTTTTTGTCGACTCTATCATGAACCGGAAGGACCGCAACAACGGGGCCGGGGTCAGGGCAGCGTGAAACCTTCTCCGGCGAACTGGATGTTGGCGGCATCATCGCAGCGCGGCGGCGAGACGGCGTGGACGCCGCCGCAGGCCGGGCAGGTGCCGACAAAGGTCGTCAGGGTGAAGGGAGCGCCGCAGCCCCGGCAGTTGGTGGCCAGCCCGCCCCCGGGGATCTCACGGTCGCGCAGCGCGCCGCCGTGTGCCCGGCTGACGAATTCGACCAGTTCCCGTCCTTCTGCGAAGGGTCCGCCGCCGGCATGGGCATGGCTTCCGCCGCATCCGCATTCGTGCATTGCATATCTCCTTCCTGAACCCGTGGGATCAGGGATTCAGTTGTTTGTGTGGGATGTGTTCTGGTCCCCGGCCACATGGCCGCGGGTCCGTTATTTTGTCCTTTTCCGTTTGCGCAGCATGGCGCGGATACTGAAAAATCCGCCGCAGCCTGCCAGCATCCAGATCAGCAGGGTGACGATCAGTTCGGATATTGTCATACGGTCTCCTTTGTCCCGGTCCGTTGCTCCGGGCCCTGGTTGATGATCCAGAATAATCGGCGCCGCCCGGTCGCGCCTTGAGCTATGTCAAGTTTTCAATCGGGATTATGTTCTAAGATGATCGCCATCATGACATCGATATTGCGGAAAACAACCGCCCTGCGCCTGCTGGTGCAGTGGGCCTTTCTCGGCTGGTGCCTGTTTCTTGGTATCCAGTTCAGCCTGTTTGTCGAACACTACCGGAGTTTCGGCCGGACGCCCGACTACCTCCGGCCGCCCGGAGTGGAGGGCTTTCTGCCCATCGGCGCCCTGGTCAGCCTGAAGAACTGGCTGGTCAACGGGCAGTTCGACACCATCCATCCGGCGGCGCTGGTACTGCTGCTGACCTTTTTCACCATGTCGCTGCTGGCGAAAAAATCATTCTGCTCCTGGCTCTGCCCGGTCGGGACCGTCGAAGAGGGATTGTGGCGGCTGGGTCGAAAACTCTGCGGCCGCAATTTCACTATCTGGCGCTGGCTCGATATTCCGTTGCGGGCGCTCAAGTACGCGCTGTTGCTGTTCTTTTTCAAGCTGATTATCATCGACATGCCGGCGGCGGTGCTGCAGGGTTTTCTCGCTGCCCCCTACTGGGCGGTGGCCGATGTACGCATGCTGCATTTCTTCACCGGGCTCTCCCCCTTGAGCCTGGGGGTGATCCTGCTGCTGGCGCTGCTCTCGGTTTTTTACCAGAATTTCTGGTGCCGTTACCTCTGCCCCTATGGTGCCCTGGTCGGGCTGCTGAGCATGCTCAGCCCGTTGAAAATCCGCCGCAGCGACGAGCATTGCGTCCACTGCGGCGCCTGTAGCCGCGCCTGCCCGGCACAGTTGCCGGTGGCGGAGAAGACCGTGATCCGTTCACCGGAATGCACCGCCTGCCTCGGTTGTGTCTCCAGCTGCCCCGAAGCTGCCGCCCTCGGCATCCGGCTGCCTTTCCTGCAGCGCGCCATTCCCGGCTGGGGCTTCGGTCTGCTGGTGCTGACCCTCTTCTTCACCGGCGTCGCCGCCGGCATGCTCAGCGGTCACTGGCACACCAGCCTCACCCCGGAGGACTTTCAGCGCCTGATTCCCATGGCCGAAAGGTTCGGTCATTAGTCGGCTGAGCAAAAACGCCCATCTGCGGCGTTGTCCGCCCCCCTGCGTCAACGACGTACCTTCCGGTACGCCTTATTCCGCAGGGTTGCGGACGCCTTGCATCTGGGCATTTTTGCCCAGCCTCGAACCTTGAGCCTCGAACCTCGAACCTTGAACCTTAAACCTTGAACCTTAAACCTTGAACCTTAAACCTTGAACCTCGAACCTCGCCCCACCTTTCCTTATTGACCCCCGCTCCCCGGTTTGACACAATTAATTCGCTTGACCCCAGTCCATCCTCGACAAGGAGTTGTTTTGCCTTCTTTGGATTTTGAACGTGAAAAACGCGTCTTCCGTGACTTCTACGACCGCAACCGCAGGCAGCTCGAAGAGGCCAGGGATGTTTTTATCCGGCTGATCGGTGACCAGATCCGCCAGTCCGACATCGGCGAGGTGACCAAGATCGAGGGGCGGGTCAAGGATCGCGAGGAATGCATCAAGAAATTCCACCGCAAGTACCAGGAAAAGCTGGAGGCGGATGAGCAACCTTATGAAATCAGGGATTTTATTTCCGACCTGATCGGCATCCGCATCGTCTGTCTCTACGAGGACCAGATCGCCCTGGTGTCCGAAGTGCTGCAGCAGAACTACCGATTGATCGAGGTGACCGACAAGATCTCGGCAGTGGAAAGTACCGAGGATTCCTTTGGTTACAAGGGGCTGCACATGGATCTCGCCCCGGACGGCGAACTGCTCGGTTCCGGTTTCTGCCTGCCGTATGAGGATTTTCGCTTCGAGGTGCAGATCCGCTCCCTGATCCAGGATGCCTGGAGCGTGCTGGACCACAAGATCAAGTACAAGAAATCGATTCCCAACGACCTGAAACGGCGGATCAACGTGCTGTCGGCGCTGTTTGAACTGGCCGACCGCGAGTTCAAGGAGATCCGCAACGCCACCGCCGCCCTGATCCGGGAGGCGACGGACGATCCGCTCGGTGAAGCCCCGGTCGCGGAAACGGCTCCCAGCCGGGGAGCCGGGGTGGCGAGTGAAAAGATCATCAACGCCTTCAATTTCCTGCGGGTGGCCGGGCATTTCTTCCGTGATTTCGAATTCGAGGACTACAAGGTCGACGGTTTCGTGCAGGATATCCTCCGGCTGCACCCGGAATTCACCAAGGGTGAACTGCACCATTGCCTGGTTGATCACCTGAAGCAGGTCCGGGAATACCGTGACCTCTATCTCGCCGAAAACGCCGATCACAGTTTCAGCCCCTACACGGTGATTCGTCACTGCCTCTATCTCTCCGATCCGAGAACCTTCCAGCGAATTCTTTCGCGGGTTTCCCGTGAACGCTTCGTCGCTTTTCTCGCCGGCGGGCGGGATTAGTCGTCATGGCCCGGCCATGGATCATTCTCGACCGTTTCGAGGTCGACGGGGAGGGGACGCTCGAACTGCGCCGTCGCGGTGACCGGGATTTCCTTATCGCTATCGGCCCGCAGATCCTGATGAACAGCAGCCAGCAGCTTTCGGAAGTCGCCCTCGGCCGCCTCGGTTGTGCCGGTCTGCGGCAGCAGTCGGCACCGCGGGTGCTGATCGGCGGTCTGGGGATGGGAATCACCCTGCGGGCGGCGCTCGATGAACTGCCGGCGGATGCCGAGGTGGTGGTGGCCGAGCTGAACCCGCGCATCGTCGACTGGTGCCGCGGACCGCTCGCCGATCTGACGGCGGGGGCGGTGCTGGATGAACGGGTGAAGGTTCATCTCGGAGATGTGACGAAACTGATCGCCGAGACCGCCGCCGGCGATCCCGGCGGGCGTTTCGATGCTATCATCCTGGATCTCTACCGCGGTCCGCACGCCGGGACCGACCGGCTCAACGACCCGATCTACGGCAGCTGGGCAATCGAACGTTCCCGCGATGCCCTGCGGCCGGGGGGGATTTTCGCGGTCTGGGGGGAGAATTACGATGCCGGGTTCAGTCGGCGGCTGACCGCTGCCGGGTTTGCGGTGCGCTGCGAACGTCCGGGGCGCGGCGGCTACCGGCACGCGGTGTTCCTGGCGCAAAAAGCATGAACCGGGACAGGAAAGGGGACAGTCCCCTTAAATGAGGGGGACTGTCCCCGGGTCTTCTTGCTCGCTGCGCTTGAAAGCAAAGGGGACAGGCACCTGCGGAGCCAGTCCCCTTTTTCTTTTTACCAGCCGTTCACCGCTTCATCGCCGAGGACTGTCGCCAGCTTTTCCTGCACCCGCAACAGCCGGTCGCCGGAGAGGACGGCGATGTTGCGCATGAACAGGTAGGCGAGATGGTAGTTGGTGCAGAACAGGGACTGCAGGGTCGGGCGGTCGATCTCCAGGACCGTGGTCGGGCCGACGCAGACCGCCGCGAAGCGGTAGCGATGAGGGGGAACCATGGTTGACCAGCCGACCGCGTCGCCGGGGCTGCGCGTCGCCAGGGTGGCGGTTCCTTTCTGCGCCGGCAGTTCGAACTGCAGGTCGATCCTTCCGGAGACCAGCAGGTAGAGGTGGTTCGCCTCGCTCTGTTCGGCGAACAGCAACTTGCCGTCCTGGTAGTCTTTTCTCCGGCAGCGGCTCAAAAAGGCTTCGGCTTCGTCCGTGGCCAGATCCTTGAGCAATCCATTCCGGAAAAGTTCGATGTCGGTGGTCATGGGGGCTCCTTTTTGCTTCGGCGGCTCATTTCAATCCTAGAATAGAGCCCACCAAAGTCAATCGTCCGGATGCGGGCACGAAAGCTGTTTTGGGGGTAGAATGACAGGTACGTGTCAAGCGGTACGGTTGTCCCGTTTGGCCTGTCGGCTGTCCGGAGTTTTTCGTGTCGCGGCGAGATTTCCCTGCCGCAATGGAGGATTGCATGATGTGGATAAGGCTTTTCGGTTTTCTGCTCGGAATGGTGGTTCTTTTCCCCGGCGGCGTGCTGGCCGGTATCGTCGTCCCGATGAATCTGGTCGCCGTCGACGGCGCAACCCGCCCGGCCGGTACCATCATGGCGACCCAGACCCCTTACGGGGTGGTTTTCAGCCCGCGGCTGACGGGCCTGTCACCTGGAGCGCACGGTTTTCACGTGCATCGCAACCCGAGTTGCGAGCCGCTGGAAAAGGACGGCAAGGTGGTCGCCGCGCTGGGAGCCGGCGGGCACTATGATCCGGCCGGAACAGGTCATCACGGCCCTCCCTGGGGGGATGGGCACCTCGGTGACCTGCCGCTGCTGACCGTCGACGGCAACGGTCATGCCGACACCCCGGTGCTCGCCCCGCGCCTGCGGCTGTCCGACCTGCAGGGGCGCTCGCTGATGATCCACGCCGGTGGTGACAACTACGCCGATACGCCGAAGAAGCTGGGCGGCGGCGGTGTCCGGATGGCCTGCGGGGTGGTGCCCTGACAGGCTGATGAAAAACGCCCATCTGCGGCGTTGTCCTTACCCTGCGTCAACGTCGTACCTTCCGGTACGCCTTATTCCGCAGGGTTGCGGACGCCTTGCATCCGGACATTTTTGCTCAGCCTGGGGCCCCTGACTTTTTCAACTGGCAGCCATGATGGCTGGTGGGGAGGGGACTGGCACCTTGAGAGAGGGGAACTGTCCCCCGTTTCACTTCTCAGTGTTGAGCGCGCATGCCATGCAGACCGGCTGCAGCTCGAACAGTCCGCTCTGCGGGTTGTAGACGCTGCGGTGAGTCAGGTGGGCGGCGCAGGTGACCTGGTAACAGCGGCTGCAGGCGGTGCTTTCACCGCTGCCCTTGGCGTCGCAGATGTGGCAGATCCAGGGAGAGGCTTCCATGGCGTATCAGGCGGCGGCCAGCAGGTTCCGCCGCTCGTTTTCGCTGAGCCCGGCGATATAGCCGTTCATGCCGCGCAGGGTGTTGCCGATGAACTCCCGTTCGCGCGGCTGCACCTCGGCGGGCAGCTGCCCGATATTGCGGAAGATGTCGTCGTGGTCAAGCAGCCAGGCGATGAACGCCTCGACATCAACGGTTCCTTCCGCGGTCGTCACGGCCGCGCCCCGCACCCAGAGCCGCAGCTGGCGGTGGGCGATGCGCAGGTGGTCGAGGGCGTTGTCGACCAGGCCGTAGTGGGCGAAGACCATCCGCCGCGGGGCGAGATCGATCATCCGCTGCAGCGAGTCGAGGGCCACCGGCAGTATGAAACGCGGCGGCGTTGCCGGCCGCATGTAGATGCCGTCGGCGACCTCGCCGCGAACCCCGGCGACCTCGCCGGCAAACAACAGTTTCCCGACCTGGTAGCAGCAGTGATGGGGAGCGTGGCCGGGGGTCAGGTGCGCCCGGATGCCGGTCGTGCCGACCTGCTCGGAAAAGTCGATCCGTTCCGCCGGGACCGGAACGATTTCGCCATAGATTTCGGCGGTTCTGCCGAGTACCTTCAGCGATCCCTGCCAGAGCTGTCGGGGGGCCACCAGGTGCCGGATTCCGTCCGGGTGGCAGCTGACCCGCGCCGCGGGATAGTCCCGCAGCAGGGCGCCGGTGCCGCCGGCATGGTCGATGTGGATGTGGGTCAGCAGGATATGGTCGATCCGGTCGATGCCCCGTCGCCGCAGTTCGGCGACCAGGTGGGGGATGGTCGACAGCGGACCTGGGTCGACGACGATGGTCCGCCCGGCGACGCGTCCGCACCAGGCGCTGATGAAACGGTGAAAGCCGGGCAGCGCCGGCTGGTCGAGATCGATGCAGAAAAGATTTTCAACAGTCATGAAACCCGCTCCGGTTGATCGTGGTTGCCTGATTGTCGGCGATGCCGGGTTCCAGGTCAAGGGGATAGGTCAGGTCAAGGGGACAGGTCAGGTCAAGGGGACAGGCACCTGCGGAGCCAGTCCCCGTGATTCGTTCCAATAGTTGACGAAAAATCTCACCTATTTGATCCAGGTCATATTTTTTCGTCCCCTGAAGCGGTAAATTGAGGACACTTCAGGCAAAGGAGAACGGCATGAACCTGAACAATAATCTCGGTGAAGAACAGATCCAGAACGTGGTCAGGGAGCACCCGCGGATCGGCGAGATCCTCAATCGCTACGAGATCGGCTGCGTCGGCTGCGGGGTCGGCATCTGCCTGCTCAAGGATGTGGTTTCGATTCACGCTCTCGGCGATGAAGCCGAAGCGCAGATCGAGAAGGAAATCAACAGTTACCTGGATTCACTGGGCTGAATCCGGCACGAAACAAAGGAGAAATCGTTATGAGTAAACTCGCCTGTGGCTGTCCCGGATCGCAGGTCCGGACCGTGGAAGCAAAAGAAACCGCCAATGCCGAACAGACCGGCCGCCTGCAGTCCGAACTGCGTCAGTGGCCGACCCAGCTGCACCTGGTGCCGCCGAGCGCGCCCTGGCTGCAGGATGCCGACCTGCTGATCGCCGCCGACTGCGTGCCGTTCGCCTATGCTGAATTCCATCGTGATTTCATCAAGGGCAAGGTGCTGGTCAACGCCTGTCCCAAGCTGGATGACACCAGCCCCTATGTCGAGAAGCTGACCGAGATGCTGAAGCAGAATGACATCCGTTCCCTGACCGTGACCATCATGGAAGTTCCCTGCTGCCGGGGACTGGCGATGATGGCCCAGCAGGCGCTGCAGGCTTCGGGCAAGGATATCCCGCTGGAAGTGGTGGTGATCGGGGTTGACGGTGAGAGGAGAAACTGAGCATGAAAACCGATGTCACGCAGGTGATGGTCGCGGAGCATGAACTGATTCTGCGCATGATCGCCCTGGTCGAGACCAACACCCGGCGGCTTGAAGAGGGTCGTTTTTCCAACTGGCAATTCTATCTCGACGCGGTCGACTTCATCCGCAACTATGCCGACCGGTTCCATCACGCCAAGGAAGAGGCCACCCTTTTCACCGCCCTGGTTGCCAACGGCATGCCGGAGCAGAATTCGCCGGTGGCGGCGATGCTGATGGAGCACGAGCAGGGCCGGGCATTTGTCCGCGGCATGGAGGAGGCGGCCCAAAAGACGCTGGCCGGGGCGAGTGACCAGGTCGCGGTGCTGGCGGAGAACGCCTACGGCTACGCCGAGTTGCTGCGAAACCATATCGAGAAGGAAAACAGCATCCTCTACCCGCTTTCCGAACGGGTGCTGCCGGAAGAGGTCCGCCCGGCGATGCTCGAAGCCTATCGACAGGCCGAGGCCGCGGTCGCGGAGGATTTCAGCGACCATTATCGCCGCATGGTGGAAGGGTACGAAGCCGAAGCGGCGGCCTGAAGTCGCGACGTCGAAGCATAGACAGTCCATTTACGGGGACGGTTTCCTTGAACGGGGCCGTCCCCGTTCGCACCCCGCACCCCGCACCCCGCACCTCGCACCTCGCACCTCGCACCTCGCACCTCGCACCTCCAGCTTTCCCTCCCACGATCTGCTAGAATTGATGCTACTGACCGAAGGGACCGGAATGCGCCTCATACTCCTGAGCTTTTACAACCGCCTGATCCTGCGCCGCCCCTGGCTCGCCCTGGGGATCGTGCTGCTGCTGGTGGTGCTGCTCGGCCGTCACGCCGGCGATTTCCGCCTCGATGCCTCGGCCGACTCGCTGGTGCTGGAGAATGATGTCGCGCTGCAGACCTACCGCGAAATCCGCGAACGTTACGGCTCGGACAATTTTCTGATTCTCAGCTACACGCCGACCGGCGAGCTGTTCACTCCGGACGTCCTGGCCGGATTGCGCGACCTGCGCGACGACCTGCGAAAGCTTCAGGGCATCGCCTCGGTGACCAGCATCCTCGATGTTCCGCTGCTCGCCAGCCCGCCCATCGGTTTCAGTGACCTCGGCCGGGGAGTGCGCACCCTCGAAACGCCGGGTGTTGACCTGCAGTTGGCGCGTCGTGAATTTCTCACCAGTCCCCTTTACCGGCAATTGCTGCTCAGTCCGGACGGCCGTACCACCGCCCTGCAGCTCAACCTGGCGCTCGATCCGACCTACGAAAAGCTGCGCAAGCACCGCGACGCGTTGCGCCGGCTGCTTCGGGACGGAATGCTGCCGGATTCACAGCAGGCCGATCTGAAGCGGGTGGAGCGCGACTTCAAGGTCGCCAGCGCCCGGGCTCTCGATCGGGGGGCGCGGTTGATCGACACCATCCGCGCCGTCCTCGAACCCTACCGCCGGTCCGCCGACCTGCACCTCGGCGGGTTGACGATGATCGTCACCGACATGATCGACTTCATCCGTCGCGACCTGCTGACCTTCGGCCTCGGGGTGCTGGTTTTCCTGGTGGTGATGCTGGCCACGATTTTCCGCCAGCCGCGCTGGGTGATTCTGCCGCTGCTCTGCTGCGGCGCCGGGGTGCTGGTGATGTTCGGCATCCTCGGCCTGGCCGACTGGCGGGTGACGGTGGTCTCTTCCAACTTCACCTCGTTGATGCTGATCATCACCCTCTCGCTGACCATTCACCTGGTGGTCCGCTACCATGAACTGCACACCCTCAACCCCGGTGTCTCTCAACGCAGCCTGGTGCTGAGTACGGTGCGCAGCAAGTTCATGCCGAGCCTCTACACCGCCTTGACCACGGTCGTTGCCTTCGCCTCGCTGCTGGTCAGTGACATCCGTCCGGTGATCGATTTCGGCTGGATGATGGCGCTCGGCATCAGCGTCTCCTTCATTCTCTCTTTCATCCTCTTTCCAGCCGGTCTGGCCCTGCTGCGGCCCAGGCACTTCACCCCGCGCTTCGACCTCACCGGCCACCTGACCACCTGGTGTGCCCGCTGGGTGATCGGACACGGCCGCGCGACCCTGGCAGTGTTCGTCGTCCTGGCGCTGTTCAGCCTGCTCGGCATCCAGCGCCTGACGGTTGAAAACCGCTTTATCGACAATTTCAGGAAAGACACGGAAATCTACCAGGGGATGGCGCTGATCGACCGCCAGCTCGGTGGCACCACTCCGCTCGATGTGCTGATCGACGCCGACCCCGACTTCCGGGCTGACAGCGGCGAGCCGGAAGACTGGGAGGACGACCCCTTCGCCGAGGTGGGCAAAGACGCCGGGCTGACGGCCACCAGCTACTGGTACAACGAACAGCGGATTGGAGAGATCAGGGCGATCCACAATTACCTCGATCAACTGCCAGCGAGCGGCAAGGTGCTTTCACTGGCGACCGCCATGGACCTGTTGCGCCAGTTGGGCGGCGGCAAGCCCCTCGACAACCTGATGCTGGCGGTGATCCACAAGAAACTGCCGGCGGATATCGACCGGGCGCTGTTCGCTCCCTACCTGTCCCCGGACGGCAACCAGCTGCGCTTCGCGCTGCGGATCATCGACTCGGACCCGCAACTGCGGCGCAATGAGCTGCTTCAGCAGATCCGCCGGGACCTGCAGGACAAATTCGGTATTCAGCCGGGGCGGATTCATTTGAGCGGGATGTTCGTGCTCTACAATAATGTGCTGCAGAGCCTGTTCCGCTCGCAGATCCTCACCCTGGGCGTGGTCTTCCTGGCGATCATGGTGATGTTCCTGTTGCTGTTCCGTTCCCTGCGGCTGGCGCTGATCGCCATCGTTCCCAACCTGCTGTCCGCCGCGGTGGTGCTCGGCCTGATGGGGTGGCTGGGTATTCCCCTCGACATCATGACTATCACCATCGCCGCCATCACCATCGGCATCGCCGTCGACGACACCATCCACTACGTGCATCGCTTCAGCGAGGAGATCAGCCGCGATCTCGACTACCGGGCGGCGGTGCGCCGCTGCCACGCCAGCGTCGGCCGGGCGATGTACTATACCTCGATCACCATCATCATCGGTTTCGGCATCCTCACCTTCTCCAACTTTATGCCGACCATCTATTTCGGCCTCTTCACCGGCCTGGCGATGGCGGTGGCGATGTTCTCCAACCTCACCCTGCTGGCGCTGCTGCTGATGCGCATCCAGCCGCGGCATGTCTGCTGGTTGAAAGGATGAAGGATGAAGGATTGAGGATTGAGGTGCGAGGTGCGAGGTGCGAGGTGCGAAGCTGCCCACTGCTGTCATTTGACTTTTGCCGGGGATGGGACGACAATCGGCGCCATGAGTGATCTTGAACTGAATCTGCCGCTCGGCAAGGTTTCGTGCTACGCTGATGTCTATGATCCGGGGCTGCTCTGCCCGGTGCCGCGCAGTCTCAAGCGTGAGGAGTTGGGGCTGGCGGAACCGCTACCGTTTGCCGGCGAGGACCTCTGGAACGCCTACGAACTCTCCTGGCTCAATGCCAGGGGCAAGCCGGTGGTGGCGCTGGGCGAGTTCCGCTTCCCCTGCGACTCGGCAAACCTGGTGGAATCGAAGTCCCTCAAGCTCTATCTCAACTCTTTCAACCAGACCCGTTTCGATGACTTCGGACAGGTGCGCAAGACCATCACCGCCGACCTCTCGGCGGCTGCCGGGGGGACGGTTCAGGTGAGCCTGGAGCCGGTTGCCGGGCCCGGTCTGCTGTCGGTGAGTACGCTGCCGGGCCGCTGCATTGACGATCTCGATATCGCCATCGATGACTACGGCCTGGCTCCCGAGTTGTTGCGGGGGGCGGCTGATGACGAGCGGATCGTCACGGAGACCCTGCACAGCCACTTGCTGAAAAGTAACTGCCTGGTGACCGGCCAGCCCGACTGGGGCAGCGTGCTGATCCGCTACCGGGGGCCGCGCATCGATCCGGCTGCGCTGCTGCGCTACCTGGTTTCCTTCCGTCGGCACAACGAATTCCACGAGCAGTGCGTCGAACGGATCTTTGTCGACCTGCAGCGCTTCTGCCGGCCGCGGCAGCTGACGGTTTACGCCCGCTACACCCGCCGCGGTGGCCTCGACATCAACCCGTTCCGCAGTAATTTCGAAGTCTCCGCCGAGAACCTGCGGCTGGTGAGGCAGTAGGAGCACAAAGGGCAGGCCCCGTCAGGAGCCTGCCCTTGTTTTTTCACATCTCACATCTATCGTCTCACCTCTCACATCAATAAGCATCCTGCCGTTCGCGGCTGATGGCGTCGTCGAGGTTGGCCGGGGGAAAGTGGTGGGTATGCGGTTGGGGCTTGCGGGTCGGGTGAGATGACTGCCGCCGGACGTCGATCCAGGGGCGGAACCTGTCGACGATCAATCCCGCCAGGATAATGCCGACGGCAAAGACTCCCAGTCCGAGGAGTCCGTTCAGGACGACGAAAAAAGCCATTTCGCCAAAGTTGAATGCTGTCGGTTCGGCCGCCATGGCGGCGGCGGGAAGTGCTGCCGTTATCAGGGTCGCAATGGCAATCGTTTTCATGTTGTCCTCCTTCGACGGGCGGCTGTTCATGGGCTGCCGCCCGACCGGCGTCGGCCGCCGGTTGGGTTGAATGCCTGAATCAGTGAGTACGGACGCAAGGCTAATCGTTTTCAGGATTGTTGCGTAGGGGCGTTCCGGCAGCAAATGGTTGCAGAGTCGCCGGCTTTGCCCTGTGGCGATGCACAGCGGAGGAGGGCGGGTTTTATGGACTTAATTGCCGATTTTCTTCAGCTGCCGGTCGTGCAGCCTGCTTAAGCACAACAATCCGGCAATGGCTCCCAGCAGCGCCAGTCCCATGTCGGATTGAGTGTCCCATATGTAGCCTTGCGTGCCTAAAAAGGCTTCCGCATTTTCACCTGTGGCAAGAGCGACCCACCATTCGATCAATTCGTAAAACGCGCTGAAGCCCAGACAGAAAGAGATGATGAAAAACGCCTGCCACGCTGACCCCCGAATAATGTTTTTTCTCACCACGATTTCTCTGGCCACCAGCGCGGGGACAAAACCCTGGGCGAAGTGCCCGAGCTTGTCATAGTTATTCCTTGACCATCCCAGGATGTCCTTCAATGAATCAAAGAACGGAACTTCCGCGTAGGTGTAATGCCCGCCAATCATAAGAATGACACTGTGGATGAGTATTAATGTGTAGACCAGAGGAGTCAATCGAAACGAATTGTATGTAAACAGCAAAACCAGTGCGGCAATGATGGCGGGGACAACTTCAAGAAACCAGGTAAAGTGATCTTTTGGATTTATCCCGGACCACACCAATGCCGCAATAAAGATAGCGGTCCAAAGGTATTTAATTTTCACGTCATTTCTTGTCATAATCGTTAACGTCGCTGGTGATAAGTATGATGCGAGCAATTTGTTGCTACTCTTCGATCAGCTTTATTCCACATTGAGGGCAGAATTTCGGCAATTTCAAGCCAAGGTAGAGTCTTCCCAGGTGTCCATTGCATGAAGGACATCGCCAGATGCGCACGTGTACAATCAACGCCCATATAAATGCGGCAACAAGCAAAACTGCCGTCATCGTCTTTGACAGACTTCTGTAGCACGCCATGAGACTGACAGTACCAATGATGACACCGAAGATAACAGCGAATCGGGTTAACCTTCTTCGTCGTGCTTCGAACTCGGCAATGATTTCATCTTCGCCCATAACGCTTTCTACGTTCCCGTGACCTCAGACCAATGAGCCTGATTCGCTCAAGATCGAGGCTGACAGTGCTGTCATTGTTGACTAAAAATACTGTAAATTTTTGACGAGTAACTTATTTGTATCGCTCTGTATGATTGCTGTTTCAATGTCCTACTGTTTTTGAAAACATATGTATAACAACAACTCCAGAAATGATTAACACCATACCGATGATAGCCGGTGTGTCAGGTGTCTGGTTGTATAAAAATGCACTAACAATTGCTACCAAAACGATTCCAGCACCGGACCAGATAGCATATGTAACACCTATTGGTATTGTTCTTATTGCAAGAGTCATGAAATAGAATGCTGCACCATAGCCTACAACGACGACCATGCTTGGTAGCAACCTGGTAAACTCCGATGATGCTTTCAAGGCACTTGTTGCCGTTACTTCAGCAATAATCGCTACTGTCAAATATAGGTAAGACATTACGTCTCCGTCAGTTGCAAGGGGTGAACTTTTTTAAGGACACTGTCTGAGGAATGTCGATAAATGTCAGTCATATTTACTTGTACGCCAGACATCAAGAGCAAATGCGGCGTGTGCGCTTGGTATGTGGACCTCAACCTTATCCATAATGTCTAAAAAATGGGGATAATTCCGGCTCTTAGTTTGAATAAAATAAATCTTGTCATCACAGGAAATATTTTTTGGTAATGCGGCGAAATCTGTAGCTTCTTCTCCGGAAGGTTCTTCTTTTCTTAATATTATTTCTTTCGCCATCAATTCGACAGTGTCATATGGCCCGGAAACACCAAATAACGGTTTTTCTTGAATCAATAAGGTTTGAAATATTTTTACTCGTTTTCCGCCAATGATCAATTCGATTTTGCTGGAACGCTTGCGTACTACTCGACAGTAATAATCTATTCCATTTTCATCCGCCGTCTTTCTGCGGAAAGTACGTTCAATTGCTCTTTGCCGTTCTTTATTGCGTCGGATATAATCATTCCATTTCACCAGAACAACACGATTATTATTTGGCATAAAGCTTTTGCTCTGGTGCCATTTGTCTTTTTCTGCTCGCAGGACGGCACTCGCTGGGGCAGCGAACTCAATTTTATAGGTCCCATGTTCATCAGTCGTTGCTGGATCAGAACAATAAACTTTATCCCAAACAACTCCTCCATTATCGCCAAAACCCCACCCAATGTAGCAAACTCTAACTGCTGCCCCGGAGATCGGGTTCCCTTGTTCGTCGACAACTTTTCCTTCGTATGTCTTCGGCTCATATGAGGTGCAGCCAACGGTACTGATGAGAACTGTGACAAGGATAGCAATCTGAAAGCTTTTAAGGAATGACATATTATTCTCGGCGCGCATCAATGGAGCATTGTTGAGGTGTCCACTGTCAGCTGTTTTTGCAGTTGTTGCTCTTTCGCGTAAATCGCACGTCCTCGCAGGGCCGCCTTGCTCACCGCAGAGGGAGAAAGGGCGAGCCGTCTGCCGATATCGACACCTTTGATGCGGTACAGTCGGGTGGCGATATGGCAGAGCAGGGCTTTGGCGTGAACGATAGCAGGCTGCTTGCTCGGGAGAGTGAGATCTTCCGGGGCGAGTTGGCAATGGATGGCGACGGTGTGCAGCAGTTTGTCCAGCGCCTGTTCCCCGGGGCAGGGTTGTTCCGTGGCAGCGAGAGTCGCTGCGACAAAGTCGCCCCCTCCCAGAATCCGATCATCAAACAGGTCGTCTTCATGCAGGTTGTCATTCAGGGCCAGGCTGGTTTTTCTGCCGCCGCGCGACAGTCTGATCTCTTTCCCGTTCTGCAGTCCGTCCTGGAGGAAGTCGATGTAGCCTGCCCGCGCCCTTGCACGACGTTCGGCAAAAAGCCCCAGGATCTCGTCTGTCGAGTGGAGCAGTGACGGTTCTTGTCGGCCGAGCAGTTGCCGGTGACCGCACCAGCGGTATTCAGCAAGGGAGTCCAGATCATCAACGATACCGGCCCGGATCGGGTTCAGATGGATATAGCGCACCAGTTCCAGCAGATAGGCGTTCTGGTCACAGACGATTGACTTGTAGCGGTTCTGAAAAAGATGGCCGGAGCGCTGGTGTCTCAGGTTGAAGGTCACGGCGTAGCCGGTGAGCAGTCGACGCATCAGCTGGGCGAGGGGGCGGCGGGTGGGCAGCAACAGCAGGTGGACATGGTTGCCCAGCAGCGCCCATGCGTAGCAGCGTGTTTCCGTCTCCTGAAGCAGGAAGTCGAGACGGCGGACAAAGTCTTGGCGATCCTCGTCAGCGAGAAAAATGTCGCTGCGGTTTACCCCGCGAAAGATGACATGCTGGAGCAGGCCGGGGATGTCGATGCGCGATTGTCGAGGCATGAGAGGATGATAGCAATGAAAGTGAAAATGTCAACAACGTCCCCTCTGGTGTTGTGGACCTGCACAATATCATCGTTTCGCTTGATTTTTTTTGTTAGGTGGCATGTGTTTTTTAAGTGTGGTAAACGGACGTGGGCGAACCCAGAACCAACTGGCCAGAACCAGCGCCCCGAAAACTGTATAACCAACTATGAATACCCACTCCGGTGCGCGGAAATACAAAATCGTCTCTAGCCAATGAGATATGAAGGTACCGGGATAAACGGTGTCACCGGCCCTTTCGCGTAGCGCCATTTCCCAAGTGGTGAAAGGACATTTAACACCTAGCCATGACTGCAGCACAACCACACCGATTGCAACGAGATGCGCCAAACGAAACCATGGATTTCGTACCGAAGACCACGAAAGCAGTTTACCTGCAAAAATTAACAAAAGGCCAAAGACAATGAACGCGACAAAAAGCGCATGGGTGAAAAGAATTAGATCTGCCGCGAACAGATAAGGCATGTTAGATTCCATTCTTTTCACCTGACGAGCCCGTAGAAAAACCCTCCCACAAGAGCAATCCCCGAGCCTGGTTGAATTTTTTCTTTCCGTAAACCGCCCGTCAGGTATGGCATGTTCAGGCGATAGCCGTCTCCTCAACGCGATTTGTCGGGAATTCTACCGTTTATCGGCCGATTTTACCTCTTTTTTTCTTTTTACCCGAGCTCGATACTAACTGGGTGGATATCCACCTTTCTCTCACCCTGCCTGTTTTGAATGGGCCGGTACAAGGGTACGCGCGTGATTCCAGGCGGTAGGGAGGATCAGGTCGCCAATGACCCTGCATTTCAGAGCCTCGATAAGTTTGGTGCGGAACAGAGTCCGCGGCCAGGGAGAATCCCAAGTCGGAAACCGGTGGTTCTCGAAGATCAGTCGCTCGTCAAAGAACGGGAAGAGCTATTTTTCTGCGTTATCGGACGTCTTTACTCTTGACGGCCGGGGGCCTGATAGGGGTTAGGCAAATTATATTATAATAGTGTTGTTTCTTATCTTTGTTTGTGTGTAATTTTTAGGTGGAAATTCACAATGATTTTGAAAATACCACCAAAGCAATTGCCCCTCTGCTTTTTGGAGTGTTTCTCCGTATTTTATGAAATTTGCCACGGTTATGCTTATAGATTTAAAATTTGTGATTATATATTGAAATTTCAGTTTGTTGGCCTTTGAGTTGGCATGAATGTTGGCATATTTATAATGCCGATCCCTAAATGATTGCTTTGTTTGACCAATGTAGATTATGTCACTTTCACCTTTTAGACGTTTAATTCTTTTTTCGGCCCTCCAGATATAGACGATATTTTTGCTGGTTCGTGCCATTTCACAACCAAATACCCGCTTGAAACACTCCGTGGTAACTTCGGTAATTTTCTCGGGGAAAGTTTCGAAGGTTTCAATTTCTTCATAAAAGTTTTGATAATTTAAAATCATATTTATTTTGCATAACGAGGCTGTAGAAAAACCTTGCCGCCTATTGTGATTGAAAAAAATGGCTTTTAATTTGCTCTCCGATCGATTTTCTTTGTGTTTTGACGCCATAAATATTCAGCATTTGTTCTATTGATGTTTTCAACAACCTCAAACGATTGTGTGGTAAGCGGCGACGAAATGTTATCGTTTGCCACAGCAATTATTGGATTTGCTTGGGGAAGCACACCTGTATTTTACGTCCGCATGATCATTCTATGGTTAGGCAATTTCATTTGTGGACTTATTTTTCTGCAATAGCCTTGTAGGCTTGTTCAACTAGAGTAACTGCATAATCTATTTCTTTTTCAGAATGAATATTTAACACTCTGTCAAAAGTCCATGATGGTGTTCTTTTAATTTTTTTAGAAATTCCCTTTGTGTCCGAAAATATTGATTCATCTGTTTTTAAATTTATCTCCAAGCAGTCGTTCAGCACTTTTACTGTGCAGAAATTTTTTAATGATGAAATTTGGTAAGTTGTCCATTTTTTTCGATGTACTTCTTTTACTGACGGGGAAATACAGCAAATCTTATTTCCTAAATTTGTAAATAAATTTCGTAATTCAGTAGGCATTTTCTTAAGATGTTTTTCAACGGAAACAGTTTCCCATTTAAAGGTCCATTTTTTCGCTTCTTTTTCTAGTTCTTCCTTTGTGAATGATTTAAAAGAATGAACATGGTCGTCAGTGATCGCGCCGTTCTTTCGGTAGGTCTGAAAGGGGATTGCTTTTACTTCGCCGTGTTTTGATAAAAAATTCACAATTTCAAGCAAGGGGTTGGTTTCTTTCATTGGGTCTCCAACCTCATCAATAATAATAACAATTCCCCAGTTATTTACTATTGATCTTAAGCGTTTCTTATCTATTTTTTTTGATATTGGTAGATTGTTATAGAATTCACTGACTAATTTTTCAACAGTGTCTTTATTGTCTAAGGCCATAATGAAATTAGAAATTTGAGGAAGTATATGCTTTTTGATGCTATGGTTTATTAGCTCAACTTCGATCAGGAAAAGTTTGTCTTGGTTTAGGTCTATAATATATCCATCAGGAATTGTTCCAAATCCAGATTTGCTATTTATCTTCTTTTTAAGATCAAAATATACGGTATTGCTGCCAAATATTTCTGATGAATGTTCAACGATCATTCGTTCCAGTTCATTTTCGTTCTTGTATTTGTAGAGATGATAAGTTCCTTCTCTTGTTACTATCACTTGATTTTCTGACATGCTTTATTCCTTTTTAGTCGGTAGGTCTTTTATGTTTCAGTTATTGCCGGGCAGCTCGACCTGAAGAGGCCCACCTGAAGCGAAGATTTCTGGTTTGAGATGCCGATAGCGGGCCGCGTAAGATGCCGACCACCGCCAGCCAGTTGGTTTTGCGTTAACGGACTTTTTTGCTCTTGACGGCCGGGGGCCTGATAAGTGTTAGGCTTATTTTATTAATTACCATCTTAAGCCTATTCCGCCTGTGACTCCTCGTCTATTGTCGTATTCTACTTGCAAAGAAATTTTATTATTTACTGGAAAGTAACTCAATCCTCCACCAAACATGCCATTAAGTTCAGTTGATGAAGATTGTTCGTAGTACCATCCTGTAGCATTGGATTGCGCAAGGTCTACATTTTCTGAAACAGAAAAACCACCTAAAGCAAAAAGAAATAGCCCTTTATCTCTTATGATTTCCAAACCATATTTTCCGAAAAAAGCATATTCATTTCCTTTTTGCCTCGTTCCAAGATCTGTGTAATTACTGTGAGGTACCGGATATTCGAAGGTATCGGATGGGACATCGTCTGCATTGAATATAAAACCAAGCCCGAATGAAAGAAGCCGATTATTGGGCCTATCTGTTGTGACCCCGCCAATTTCGAGGGATAGATTAGCGGCCCCTGCATCACCGCCACTGCCGCCACCTATGGCAAAATAGCTTTGAGCAAATGAAACGGTCGGCAACGCAAAAAGTGCTACAACAACGGATACTACGGATGCAACTTTTTTCACAAATTTCTCCATTCTTTTAGTGTGAAGTAGAAACCCCCGTCCTCTGGACGGGGTCAGAGTCCTTTGGTTTTGCCAAAAGGGCTCATGGCAAACCATATTCAGATGTTGTTCCCGCAACAATCTGAACAGAAAGGAATGCCATGAGCCGTTTTCGGAAATTAACACATGCCATTTGGCACTGCCAGTATCACATTGTCTGGGTACCGAAATATCGCTTTCGGATTCTGGAAGACGAGTTGGCCCAGGAGGTTCGCGCGTGTATTCGGATATTCAGCGGACAAAGTCGTTCGGCGAGACGCATTTTAAAGAAACATCCCAAGTTGCGGAAGAAACGCTACTGGGGCAATCATTTTTGGGCACCCGGCTATTGTGTTGACACCGTCGGGCTAGATGCCGAGATGGTCAGGCGCTACGTGCGGTATCAAGAGCAGCGCGAGAAAGCGATCGAACAACAGCAACTTAAATTTTGACCCGATTGGACGTGGGAACAACGCCCCGGCTGCCCTCTTGGGGGGGGCTTTTTACTATCTTCTGTTTTTTCCTTTAATTCTCTTTTCTAATTTTTTGAATAATAAATTCGCAATTATAATCACGGCACCAAGGGCAACGATCTTGATGATATTTTGATGCATAACTTCCTTGAATGGTTCTAGATCTACCATTTTTATTCCTTTATTATTTTGTCATTTTGCAATTTAACGGTTCATGATAACCGACTGAGACGGGACGTTTAAACCAGTGGAGACCTTTTCTGTGGTCACACATGTATCAACAGTCCAGTTCATTAGATTGTTATGCGGACATGCTCTTGGTTGACTGAATAAAAGTTCGAAATTTCAATACTTGATTCGAAAATAGCATGTTGAACGAGTAAACTAATTGGCCAATTTTTCGATTGGCGATTGAACCATTCTATTTCTTCTTGAGAAAAACCTTTCAAACTACCTTGGTCCATGGATTTATTGATTGATTCAAAAAATAGGCAATTCATAACGGTTTGTGATAGCCGGCTGCGACGGGACGTTGAAACTAGTAGAGACCTTTACGAAAACCGCCCTTGTATCAACAGTCCGGTTGATTAGATGGTTGAACGAAGCCGCTAGCGCGGCGGAAAATACAAATTCACAATCAATCCTGATCACATCTCCAAGGTATAACTCCTTCTGAATGGCCCAATGCCGGGTCTCATTCTGACCGAAGGAGTTTACCATGGTCCTCTCTGAACAACGCCGCTTTGACAAACTGTATCAGCGCCACCTGCGGATGCTCAAGCTGCAGGGCAAGAGCCCCAAGACCATTGACGTTTATGCACGCGCGGTGCGGCGGGTTGCGAAACATTTTGACTGCTGCCCGGACCGGTTGACCCCGGAACAGCTGGAAGTCTACTTCGGTCGGCTGGTTGATTCGCATTCCTGGAGCACGGTCAAGGTCGATCGCAACGGCCTGCAATTCTTCTGGCGGCATGTACTCAAACTTGACTGGCAATGGGTCAACATCATCAAGCCGCCCAAGGTCCATACCATCCCCGATGTGCTGACGGTCCCCGAGGTCAATCGCCTGATCGGGACGGCCCGCAAGCTGCGCTACCGGGTGTTTTTCCTGACCTGCTATTCCATGGGCCTACGCCTGGAAGAGACCCTGTCGCTGCAAGTCGGCGATGTCGACGCAAAACTCAAGCGGGTGCATATCCGGCGCGGCAAGGGCTGCAAGGATCGCCTGGTTCCTTTGCCGAAGGTCACCTGCCACGCCTTGCGCAGTCTGTGGCGCACCCATCGTCATCCAACTCTGTTGTTCCCTTGCGCCCAGGGTTCGCCCGAGACCATCCGCCAGGCGAACACCCATATGGATCGCGGTGGCGCGCAAAAGACGATGAAGCTGCTGGTTTCAGCCTGCGGCATTAAAAAAAAATCTCAATCCACTCCCTGCGCCACAGTTTTGCCACCCATCTGCTTGAGCGCGGTCTGAGTCTGCGTCATATTCAGGAACTGCTCGGCCACGCCAGTCCCGTCACCACCGCCCGCTACGCGCATATGACCAGGCTGACAGAACAGGACTCTTTGGCCACCATCAACCAGCTGCTCGATTCCCTGCAGTTCACTTCGGGAGGCGATGATGAATCTGCTGGTTATCGCTGAGCAATTTCAAGATCGGCTTTTTGCCAAATACGCAGACAGGCTGCTTCCCTCTCACCGGCATGCGCTTCGGGCGATTTTGCGCTGCCGCACACCCGCTTCAGGTGAACTCCATGTGCGCTGCCCGGATTGTGGCCGCCACGAATGGCGACCGCTCTCCTGCGGTCACCGCAGTTGTCCGCAATGCCAGAATCATGAAGCGAGCCAGTGGCTCGACCGGCAACAGGCCAAACTGCTGCCGGTGTCTTACTTTATGGTGACTTTCACCTTGCCCTGTGAGCTCCGGGCTCTGGCCTGGAATTTCCAGTCAAAAACCTACGCCATGCTGTTCGCCTGCGCCATCGCCACTCTGAAAGATTTCGGCCTGAACCCCAAGCACCTCGGTGCCGACCTGGGGATGACGGCGGTGCTGCACACCCAGACCCGGCGCCTCGATTACCATCCGCACCTGCATGTCATTGTCCCCGGCGGCGGGATCGATAAACGCCGCCGGCAATGGAAAAAGCTCAAAGGGGGCTACCTGTTCAACGCATTCAATATTGCCAAGGTCTTTCGCGCCAAGTTTCTGGAGGTGATCAACAAGGCAGGCCTCAAACTCTCGGTCGGCGTTCGTGAAAAATGGGTGGTCGACTGCGAACATGTCGGCCAGGGGCTGCCAGCCCTGAAATATCTGTCCCGCTACCTGTATCGCGGCGTCATCAGTGAAAACAACATCCTCTCCTGCCGGGATGGCGAGGTCACCTTTCGCTACATCGAGAGCGAAACCGGCAACACCTGCACCCGCACCGTAAAAGGAGAAGATTTCCTGTGGCTGGTGCTGCAACACGTCCTGCCGCGCGGCTTTCGCCGGGTGCGTGATTATGGCTTTTTGCACGGCAACGCGAAAAAGGTTTTGAAGCTGGTGCAGCTGATTCTGCACGTCATGCTTGAGGCCAAGCCGCCCCGACCAAGACCGGTGATTCCGTGTCCCTGCTGCAGGACGGCGATGATCGTTACCGCTTTTCGACGACCGGCGTGGGCTTCTGGATAAGTCCGTCAACCGGCATCGTGTTGCGCCAACCCTCATAATGGAGGAACAGTCGTTTCTATGACCGCATAGCGGTGTGAATTTTTAGCCTCTCCAGCAGGTGAAGGCCCCCGCTCGCCTTCAAAAAAGTAGCAAAAAAGATCAACCCCTTAGAAACAAAAACTCAAATCGATATATTTGCTTTATCTCTATACCGGCCGGGCTTGTTCAACCACAGGATAAGATCGCGGCTCGTGCCTCGCGCTATCTATCCTTATTCGTTAGATATTTACTGGTCATCTCTTGAACCATGTTTTGGTCTTAGGCCAGACGGCCAAGTCCCATTTGCTAGAGGGATTGAACCATACATTTCATAAAATTTAGTGATTAGATCAGATTCAAGTGTGTTTGGATTCTGGGTTCCTCTAGTCGAATACCATGCGACGGTTGTTCCGAAAGAAGCACCAAATTGATATCTTGGCCACCAATATTTTTCCTCGTGATCATCAATTGCTTGGATAATGTACTTTTTATGATCTTTGATTCTTTTAAATAAATTTGATGATTGGCCAATGTAAAAAACAGGTGAACTTCCCCATGGATAGGTAAGCATTGATCCGTCAGAGGTTCCGAGAATGTATGCACCTGATACCTTAGGAATTGAATCCATAGTTTCACCGTCCTCAATCAGTTCTTCAATTCCATCCGGCCAACGTCTATCAATAAAAAATCGTAAGTGAAAATCTCTCATATTATTTCCTTGATATCTAACGAGGCTGTAGAAAAACCTTACTGCCTATTGTGATTGAAAAAAATGGCTTCGAAAATTGCTCTCAGATCGATTTTCTTCGTTCGTCGAATGGTTTTGTCACCCTAAATATTCATCAATTATTCTATCTTCGAGGTTTTTCTACAGCCTCAACGGTTAGTGATAACCGACTGCGACGGGACGCTGAAACTAGCAGAGACCTTTTCGAGAATCGCACATGTATTGACAGTTCGGTTGATTAAATTCCGTTAGGAGTATTTTTTAATATGTTTACTCAATAATTTGTGCGTTTGGGACACTACCTAGACGCATTTCAATGGAGGAGATAATGTCAAACTTAACTTCTCCTCCTTTTGTTTTTATAAAGTGGTTGCGAGCTTTGGTTCTTGCTTCCCCATCATTTGATGCAAGAACATTTGCTTCAAATATTTCATTAGTTTCATGGTCATGAATTTTAACGTGATAGTTCTTCATGACTTTACTCCTAAACAGGGATTAGGTGGAATCGGTTTTATCGGATAAAACGGATTCCGTGTTATTGGATATAGTGGAATGGCCCATAAGTTGTTCCAATAAGCCATTTATCGCACTGAAATATAATGTGATTCTGTGGCGGTTTGCCACGCGGATGTGATTTCATGTCCCCCTCCCATACTGCTTGCGCTAGAGCAACGATTTGATTTCTGATTCCAGGCCTGTCAGGTCGTGTTGCACTGTTTCCCAGACAATATCGAGGTCTACCCCGAAATATTCGTGAATCAGCTTATCTCGCATCCCGGCCATTTCAGCCCAGGGAACCTCGGGTGCCATTAATCTCGTTTCTGGCGGTATTTTTTTTGTCGCTTCGCCGATAACTTCGAGACTACGGATGACGGCATTAACTGTCTTTTTGTCCCCAGAAAAGGCTTTTTGATCCATCCCCTTGATAAAATTACGGATATCAACGATAGCATCGCAGATGTCCTGCAGATAGTCGCGCAAGTCCCTGTTATTGGACATATTTGACCTCGGCAAGAATCCGTTGACCGATATGGGGTTTCAGGGCTTTTCGGGTTACAAGATCGACCCGGCGGCCGAGCAGGGTGGATAATTCACGTTCAAGTCTTAAAAATTGGAAGAACCCGACGGGATGGGTGAACTCCACGAGAAGGTCGATATCGCTGGAAGGAGTCTGTTCACCACGGGAAAATGATCCGAACAGGCCCAGGCGTTCCACCCCGTAGGTTGTTTTAAGCTCATCGAGGTGTTGGCTCAGGGTCTTCTGAATGTCGAGCTGCTTGTCCATGCCTGCCCTTGGGAACGGCGGAAGCGGGTGCGGAAACAGATGAGACAGGTTTCACGATAAGTGAAATATTTCACCTTGTCAATCTTCCATTTGCCCGTAATCATGGTCTTTATTGCAAAGTTTCTGGTGCGGGAAGTGGCGCAGGGATCTGCCATGGAGGGCAAGCTATGACGAAATCAAAGACGTGCCGTAAGGGGGATGCCGGCGAATTCTGGCTGGTCGCCGTTCGCTGGGAACTGCTCGGTCACGCCGACGTCAAGACGACGATGATCTATACCCATGTGCTGAACAAGCCGGGTCTGGCGGTGAAGAGTCCGCTGGATTGAATAGCAGCCGGGCGCTGCGCTGATGGGAGATGGGAGATGGGAGATGGGAGATGGGAGATGGGAGATGGGAAGACATCCCCTTGGGGCTCATTTGAAGAGGTGGATTAATACCGCTGGAGGTTGGACGAACGGGGTGAGGGGACTGGCTCCGCAGGTGCCTGTCCCGCTGGTCGTGCTCTGGGGCAGTTCAGGTTTTATTAAGTGGAGCAATCGGGCAGATCACGAAGATCCCGAAAGACGCAAACCCGCCTGTTTTAAAGCTTCATGAACCAAAGCTGCGGTCTGCTCCGCTATGGCGATGGCTCTGACGGCTTCCTGGCGGCTGACGGGTTCATCTTCCCCGGGATAGCGGGTTGTTACGGCGTAGGGTGTCAATTCCTCGGCGTCAAGAAATTCATCCGGCCAGTCCCGGCAGGTTTGGCAAAGTTCGACCAGGCGGCTCAGGTTGTGGGTGAAGGGGAAGTCGACGCGGTTGCAGACGAGAAAGGCTTTCAGGTGCTTTTCCGCGCACTGTTGGGCATGGTAGGCGATGAGCCGGTAGGGAGCGGCTGACTTCATGGTGAGACCATGTCGAGCGAGCTGCAGATCTTCCTCTCCGTAGCTCAACCACTGCATCACCTTGTGACGGAGATCTGCGTCAGTGGCGGGCATAGAGTATTTTCCCTTCTTTCCAGGCGGGGCGGGCGATGGTTCCGGGGATCTCCTTGTCGCGTTCGAATTCTTCCGGGGTCAGAATGACGATGTCCCGGGCCAGCCCCATGCCGCGCAACGCACGGTCCATGCGTACCATGAGCCTGCGTCTGCTGCCGGTGATGTTTGTGATGACCAGCAGGTCGACGTCGCTGTTCGCATCGCAATCCCCGCGAGCTTGTGAGCCGAACAGGATGATCCGTTCCGGGTCGAAGTCCGCCGCGAGTTTTGCAACCGATTTTTGAATGACCGTGGGGTCCAACATCTTTGCCAGCCCTCCTGTCTTCTTTACAAAGTATAGGGGGGCATTGGAATTTTGGCAATGGTTTCCCCCACCCATGTGCTGCACAGGCCGGGCGCGGTGGTGAAGAGTCCGCTGGATTGAAAGGCCGGGCGCTGCGCTGATGGGAGATGAGAGATGGGAGATGTCCACCTGGCGCCAGACCCAGGCAACAAGAAAGGGCAGGTCCGCTATCGGCCTGCCCTTGTGATTTTCAACCATGCTTTTGCACCTCTCGTCTCACATCTCCCGTCTCCCTGCTCCTACCCGCCCAGATACGCCTTCCTCACCTCCGGATTGCCGGCCAGCTCTTCGCTGGTTCCGGACGCGGCGATGGTGCCGGTGTCGAGGACGTAGCCGCGGTGGGCGATGTCGAGGGCGAGCTTGGCGTTCTGCTCGACCAGCAGCAGGGTCATGCCCTCTTCGTTGAGCTTCTTCAGGGTGCGGAACAGTTCGTACTTGAGCACCGGCGCCAGGCCCATCGACGGCTCGTCGAGCATCAGCGCCCGGCAGCCGGTCATCAGCGCCCGGCCGACGGCGAGCATCTGCTGTTCGCCGCCGGAGAGCGATTCGCTGCGCTGCTTGCGGCGCTCGGCGAGGCGCGGGAAGAGGTCGAAGATGCGCTGGTAATCCTTGTCGAGGTCGGCATCCTTGTCGCGCGAGTAGGTCGCCAGTTCCAGGTTCTCCATCACCGTCAGGTTGCCGAAGATGTGGCGGCCCTCGGGAACCAGGGCGAGCTTGAGATTCTTGACCACATCGGAGGGCGCGGTGTTGAGGATCGATTCGCCCATGAAGCGGATGTCGCCGCCGACCACTTTGGGAGCTTCGGGCGGCGCCAGGCGGGCGATGCTGTAGAGGCTGGTGGTCTTGCCGGCACCGTTGGCGCCGATCAGGGTGACGATTTCCCCTTCCTTGACATTGAAGGAGATGCCGTGCAGCGCCTGGATATTGCCGTACTTGACCTCGAGGTTTTCAACTGAGAGCAGCATCAGATGTTGTCGTCTCCGAGGTAGGCGGTGATGACCGCCGGGTGGTTGCGGACCGTTTCGGGTGTGCCTTCGGCGATGGTCTGGCCGAAGTCGATGACCTTGATCTGTTCGCAGAGTTCCATCATCACGTCCATGTGATGTTCAATCATCCAGATGGTGACGTCGAAGCGGCCGTGAATCCAGCGCACCAGTCGGATCAGGTCCTTGACGTCGGACGAGTTGAGTCCGGCGGCCGGTTCGTCGAGCAGCAGCAACTGCGGGTGGCTGGAGAGGGCGCGGGCGATCTCCAGTTTGCGCTGGGTGCCGTAGGGCAGGTTCTTTGGATATTCGTTGGCGAAGCGCAACAGGTCGAAGACCTCCAGCAGTTCGCGTGCTTCCCGTTCGACTTCGTCCTCCCGCCGGCGGTAGCGGCCGCTGCGGGCAATGGCGTGGAAGAAACCGTAGCCGAGCCGGCCGTGCTGGGCGACGCGGATATTGTCGAGCACCGACATGTCGTTCCACAGGCGGATGTTCTGAAAGGTGCGCGCCACGCCGAGACCGGTGACCTGGTGCGGTTTCATCCCTTTGGTATTACTGCCGCAGACGAGGATATCTCCCTCGCTCGGCTGGTAGAAGCCGCTGACCAGGTTGAAAACAGTGGTCTTGCCGGCGCCGTTGGGACCGATCAGGCCGGCCAGCTCGCCATGATTGAGGGTGACGTTGAAATTGTTGACCGCCGTCAGGCCGCCGAAGCGCTGGGTCAGGCCGCGCACTTCGAGGACCGGGGCGGTGTTCGTATGTGTCTGCGTTTGGGTCATAGTGTCTTATTTCACCACGGAGCCACGGAGGGCACATTGCAGGGCAAAGAGAATTTTAACGGAGAGACAGGGCGAAGCAGAGGTGGGGAGCCCCCTTTGAATTTCAAACACCCTAAAGCTTTTTTCTTTTCTCCACGTCTTTTGCCTCTCAGCGACTCTGCGTTAAAAATGGCTTTTTCTTTGTTCTCTGTGCCTTAAGTGGTGAATCCTCTTACTTGAACTTGTAAAACTTCTTCAGCCAGGGGAACATGTCCCCCAGTTCCTTGTTGCCCATGATCCCCTCGGGGCGGAACTGCATGAGAATGATCAGCAGCAGCGGGATAACGACCCACTTGATGATCTGCAGCGGCCGCAGCGCTTCCAGCAGCAGGGTGAACAGCACCGCCGAGAGGATCGAGCCGGAGAGCGAGCCCATGCCGCCGAGATAGACCATCACCAGCGCCTCGGTCGACTTGAGGATGTTGAAGCTGCCGGGGTTGACGTAGCCGATGACATAGGCGAACAGGCCGCCGGCGATGCCGGCGACGCCGGAGGAGACCATGAAGCTGATGGTCTTGATCTTGTTGGTGTTGACGCTCATGATCTCGGCCGCGACCTCGTCCTGGCAGATCGCCGAAACGCCCTTGCCGAAGGTCGAGGAGAGATAACGGCGCAGCAGCCAGACCGAAAAGACGGTGAAGAGGAAGACCCAGATCGGCATCCATGGCAGGTAGGCGACATCCTCCATGGCGTTGATCACCCGCTTCATGCCCATGAAACCGCGCGAGCCGCCGATCACGCCGAGGTTCTCGATCACGCTGATGATGATGTAGTTGGCGGCGATGGTGATGATCGCCAGGTAGTCGCCACGGGTCTTGTAGCTCGGGATGGCGACCAGCAGTCCGGCCAGGGCCGCCGCCACGCCGCCGGCGAGGATCAGGAACGGAAAGGCGTAGATCGCCAGGGACGGATCGAGCAGCGGCGCGCCGAACACCTTGTCCTTGGCGAACAGCAGCACGCCGAGGATCGAACTGATATAGGCGCCGACGCACATGAAGCCGGCGTGGCCGCAGGAGAACTCGCCCATGTAGCCGTTGACCAGGTTGAGGCTGGTCGACATGATGATGTTGACGCCCATGAACATCAGCACCGAGAGGGTGTAGAGGCCGAGCATCTCTTCGTAGGCCATCCAGGTGATCAGGCCGCCGGTGAGGATCAGGATGATATGGAAGGTATAACGGAACATAAATTCAGATCTTCGTTGTTTTCGCCACCCCGAACAGTCCGGTCGGCTTCCAGGTCAGGATCGCCAGCAGCACGGTGAAGGCGATCAGGTCGCGGAACGTCGAGGGGAAGAAGGCGACCACCATGATTTCCACCGCGCCGAGCAGGAAGCCGCCGATGAAGGCGCCGCGGATATCGCCGATGCCGCCGACCACGGCGGCGATGAACGCCTTCCAGCCGATCAGTGCCCCCATGTAGGGCTCCAGTACCGGGTAGCTCATGGCGAACAGGATGCCGGCCAGCCCGGCGAAGGCGGAGCCGAGGACGAAGGTGACGACGATGATGTTGTCCATCGGGATACCCATCAGCGGCACCGCGAACTTGTCATAGGAAATGGCGCGCATCGCCATGCCGACCCTGGTGCGGGTGACCACCCAGTGCAGAAAGGCGAACACCAGGAAGGCGGAGATGATGACGGCGATTTTCAGGTTGGTGAAGCTGACCCCGCCGATGGTGTAGACGGTTTCGTGAATCAGCGGCGGGAAGGCCTTGCGGCTGGCGCCAAGAATCGCCAGGTTGCCGTTTTCGAGGATCAGCCCGGCCATCAGCGCGGTGATGACCACGTACAGGCGGTGGGCGCCCTTGCGCCGCAGCGGCCGGTAGGCGATCCGTTCGAGGGTGACGCCGACCAGCGAGGTCAGCACCATGGTCGCCGGGATGGTCAGCGCCAGCGCCGCCCAGCCCGGCATCCCGAGGGTGGTGAGGGCGAAGCTGGCGACGAAGAAGGCGATGTAGGCGCCGACCATGAAAATATCGCCGTGGGCGAAGTTGATCAGGGTCAGTACCCCGTAGACCAGGGTGTAGCCGAGGGCAATGAGGGCATAGAAGCTGCCCCACTGCAGGGCGTTGATGACGTTTTGAAGTATGGAAGCGAGCATGTTGTCCAGCGGCTGAGGAAAGTGCACCACCTGCTGCGTTACGCTTGCCCGGACCCCTTCGACGTACCCCTGGTACGCCTCAGGCTTCCGGTCTGCGCAAGCCTTGCATCCGGTACCCTTTACTCAGCCGTTCACCGTTTCGTTGGAAGTCAACATCAATTCAGGAAAGCCCGGTGGGCCGGGCAACCGACCCACCGGGTTGTAACTTTTTTCCGGTCGTTTTGTCAAATCAATCGTGGTTTTATTCCGGGCAAACCGATTCCTTGAACTCGAAATCGCCCTTCTGGCTGATCTGCACCACCACGGCGCACTTGACCGGGTCGCCCTGCTCGTCGAACTTCATGTTGCCGGTGATGCCGGCGAAGCTCTTGATGGCGGCGATGCCGTCACGCACGGCCTTGCGGTCGCGACGCAGCTTGCCGGTCAGTTTGCCGGCGTTCTGGATGCCCTTGAGGACGACGCGGGTGGCGTCCCAGGTCAGGGCGGCGACGTCATCCGGGGTGTAGCCGTATTTCTTGGTGTAGCGGTCGATGAATTCCTTGGTGGCGCCCTTGGCGCCGGCGGCGGCGTAATGGGTCGAGAAGTGCAGGCCCTTGCAGTCGTCGCCGCAGAGGGTCATCAGTTCGGAGGAACCCCAGGCGTCGGAGCCCATGAACTCACCCTTGTAGCCGAGCTTGCGGGCCTGCGGCACGATCAGCGCGACCTGGTTGTAGTTGTCCGGGACGAAGATGAAGTCCGGCTTGGTGGCAATGATCTTGGTCAGCTGGGCGGAGAAATCCTGGTCCTTGGTGCCGTGGGATTCGAAGGCGAGGACGGTGCCCTTGCCCATCTTCTTTTCGAACACGTCGCGGAAGATCTCGGCCAGGCCCTTGGAATAGTCGTTGGAGAGATCGTAGAGCACCGCCGCGGTCTTGGCGTGGAAGGTCTTGACGGCGAAGTTTACGGCTACCGGACCCTGGAAGGGGTCGAGGAAGGCGGCCCGGAAGACCCAGGGACGATCGTAGGTGGTGTCCGGGTTGGTCGACCAGGGGCTGATCATGACGGTCTGGTTGTCGTCGGCGACCTGGCCGGCGGGAACCGCCTGTTTCGAGGAGTTGGGGCCGATCATTGCCAGTACCTGGTCCTTCTCGATCAGTTTCAGGGCGGTGGTGACGGCCGACTCGGCCTTGGCCTCGTTGTCCTCGTAGATGAATTCGAGCATGTATTTCTTGCCGCCGACGTCGAGACCGCCGGCGCCGTTGATGTCGGCCTTGAGCATTTCAGCGGAGAGTTTCGAGGATTCGCCGACCTTGGGGATATCTCCGGTCAGCGGGATGTTGAAGCCGATCTTGATGGTGTCGGCGGCCCAGGCCGGAGCGGTCAGCAACAGGGCGAGGGTGGTCAGCAACAGGGCGAATGTTCCTTTTTTCATCGTCTCCTCCTACAGGTGATGGGGATACAGGCGCCGCGACCATCCGGTCGCGAAACATCTGCGGAAAAAACACTGAAGTCGTTGCGGAGCTGCCGGCCGAGAAGGGTTCTCTTCCGGACAATGGGAGTAATGTACACCATTTATCAGGGTTATGGGATACAAAAAAAGCGCTATTTTGGTTTTTTTAAAAAAATGTTTGATTTTCCCGGCCGCTGCTTTGCGTGGCCGGATTCCGGATAAGTATTCTTGCCGGTGGCCGGGACGGAGCGATTGCGTTAAGATGTCAGACCATGTCCGATGCCTGCCTGATTGCCGAAGTCGCGGTGGCCGCGCCGCTGAAGAAAACCCTGTCCTACCTGGTTCCGCCCGAACTGGCCGTCGCGGCCCGTATCGGGGTGCGGTTGCGGGTGCCCCTCGGACGTCGCCGGGCGGTCGGTTTCCTGCTCGAACTGAGCCGCGGCAGCGGCGAAGGGCTCAAGGCGATCGCCGAGGTGCTGGATGACGAGCCGCTTTTCCCGCCCGCGCTGATTCCCCTGTTTCGTCGTGCCGCCGGCTATTACCTGCACCCCCTCGGCCAGGTGATCGCCACCGCGCTGCCGGCCGGTCTTTCCGGACGCGGCAGCGCGCCGCCGATCCTGCGTGAAACCCTCTATGCGCCGACGGAAGATGAGAGCGAGCCGCCCGGCCGTCGGCAGCGGCAGATTCTCGACTGCATCCGCCAGGCGAAAGAGGTCAGCCTGACGGAACTGCGCTCCCGCTTCGACGCTCCCCACGCGCCGTTGAAACGCCTGCTTGAGTTGGGGTTGATCAGTGCCCGGCAGCAGGAACGGCTGCGCGACCCTTTTCTGTCCTGGCCGCTGCAGCCGGAAACGCCGCCCGAACCGGCTCCGGCGCAGTTGCGGGTGCTGGAACAGTTGCGCCCGCTCCTGGAGCAGGGCGGTTTCCGCTCCGCGCTGCTGCACGGGGTGACCGGCAGCGGCAAGACCGAAGTCTACCTGCGGGCGATCGAAACGGTTCTCGAGCGCGGTCGCCAGGCGCTGGTGCTGGTTCCGGAAATCGCCCTGACCCCGCAGCTGGTGGGTCGTTTCCGCAATCGCTTCACCGGTCGGGCGAAAATCAGCGTGCTGCATTCCGGTCTCTCCGACGGTGAACGCTATGACGCCTGGCGGAATGTGGCCCGCGGTGAGGCCGATATCGTCATCGGCGCGCGCTCGGCGATCTTCGCGCCGATGCCGGAGCCGGGACTGATCATCGTCGACGAGGAGCATGAGACGAGTTACAAACAGTCGGAAGGGTTTCGCTACAACGCCCGCGACCTGGCGTTGCTGCGCGGTCAGCAGCAGGGGGTGCCGGTGCTGCTCGGCAGCGCCACCCCGGCGTTGCCGAGCTATCGCCGCGCTCTCGACGGGGAGGCGTTGCTGCTGCATCTGCCGGGGCGGGCCGCCGGTCAGCCGCTGCCCGAGGTGGAGCTGATCGACATGACCGCCACTCCTTTCAGAACCCTGCTTTCCGATCCCCTGGCCGGGGCCCTGGAAGCCAACCTGCAACGCGGTGAGCAGAGCCTGGTGCTGCTCAACCGCCGCGGCTTCGCTCCCTACCTGCTGTGTGCCGACTGTGGGCAGGATTTTCGTTGTCCGAACTGCGAGATCAGTCTCACCTATCACCGCGGCCGGCTGCTGCTGCGCTGTCATTACTGCGATTACCAGCTGCCGCCGCCGGAATCCTGTCCGCGCTGCGGCGGCAGTCAGCTCGATCCGGAAGGGGCCGGCACCGAGCGTCTCGAACTGGAACTCAAGGAGCGTTTTCCCGAGGCGCGGCTGGCGCGCATGGACCGGGATACGACCACCGCCCGGGGAGCGCATCGCCGGTTCATGGAACGGATGCTGGCCGGCGAGATCGATATCCTGGTCGGCACCCAGATGATCGCCAAGGGGCATGATTTCCCCGGCGTCACCCTGGTCGGGGTGGTCAATGCCGACGCGACCCTCAATTTTCCCGATTTCCGCGCCGGGGAGCGGACCTTCGCCCTGCTCTCCCAGGTGGCCGGGCGGGCCGGACGGGGGACGCTGCCCGGGCGGGTGCTGATCCAGACCTACGCGCCGGAGCACTATGCCCTGCAGCATGCCGCCAGCCATGATTATGCCGGTTTCTACCGCCAGGAGCTGGCCCTGCGCCGTGAACTCGGCTATCCCCCCTACGGCTTCCTGGCCAACCTGGTGCTCAGCGGCAACGATCCGCAGCGGGTTGAACGGGCGGCTCGGGAGCTTGCCGGACGGCTGCTGCCGTTGCCGCCCGGTGCCGAGCTGCTTGGCCCGGTGCCCTGCCTGCTGGCGAAACTGCGCGGCAAGGCGCGGATGCAGATCCTGCTCAAGGCGGCCCAGCGACCCGCGTTGCGCCGCGCCCTCGATCGTTTCGAGCAGCTCTCCCGCCCGGTGCCGAACGGGGTGGCGCTGGCGGTCGATGTCGACCCGGTGGATATGTTTTAGCCGGCTGAGTAAAAACGCCCATCTGCGGCGTTGCCCGCCCCCCTGCGTCAACGACGTACCTTCCGGTACGCCTTGTTCCGCAGGGTTGCGGCCGCCTTGCATCTGGACATTTTTGCTCAGCCGTGAAACCAGCGGAGGCAGGCGTTGCCGGGGACTGGCCTGTCCCCGTGGGCCCGTTCGTGGGCTGCCTGGTTCCCCCCTGGCTGAAAGATGGTACGGATGAAAAAAATATCCTGGTTCAGTCTGCTGTTGTCCCTGTTGCTGCTGGCGGCCTGCGTCAAGGCGCCGCCGGAGAAGCCGCCGGCGGCCCCGGCGGCGGTGCCGGTCGACTGGTCCGACGTGGCGGGCTGGCTGCGGGACGATCCGCGGCCGGCGCTGGAGGTGTTCAGACGGGGCTGCGGCGCCCTGCGCTGGCGGAGCGGCTGGGAGCAGGTCTGTGCCCGCCTGTCCGAGCTGGAGAACCCCACCGAGGCCGATGCCCGGCAGTTCTTCCGGACCTGGTTCCAGCCCTGGCGGCTGCAGCAGGAGGACGGCAGCGCGACCGGTCTGCTGACCGGTTACTATGTTCCCGATCTGCGCGGCAGCCGCACGCCGGATGAGCGCTACCGTTACCCCCTCTACGCGGTGCCCGATGACCTGCTGGTGATCGATCTCGGCGATCTCTACCCGGAACTCGGCAGTTACCGGTTGCGTGGCCGGCTCGATGGGCGGCGGGTGGTTCCGTACTGGGACCGGGCGGCGATCGACGCCCATCCCGAGCGGCTGGTCGGCAAGGAACTGTTCTGGGTCGATGACCCGGTTGAACTCTTCTTTCTGCAGATCCAGGGGTCGGGCCGGATCCTGCTGCCGGACGGTGAACGGGTGATGGTCAACTATGCCGACCAGAACGGCCATCCCTACCGGTCGATCGGCAAATTGCTGCTGGAGAAGGGGGCCATGACCCGGGAGCAGATGTCGATGCAGAATATCCGTGCCTGGGCGCGCCGCCATCCCGACCAGGTTGCCGCGCTGCTGGAAGAAAATCCGAGCTATGTTTTTTTTCGGGAACTCGGCCCCGAGTTTCAGAGTCCGCCCGGCGCTCTCGGCATCCCGCTGACGCCCGAACGCAGCCTGGCGGTCGACCCCCGTTTCGTGCCCCTGGGAGCGCCGCTGTTTGTCGCCACCACCTGGCCGGTCGGTGATGCCCCGCTGTGGCGGCTGATGGTCGCCCAGGATACCGGCGGCGCCATCAAGGGGCGGGTGCGGGCCGATTTTTTCTGGGGCATGGGGGCTGAAGCCGGCGCCCTGGCCGGCCGCATGAAGCAGGATGTCCGCCTCTGGCTGCTGCTGCCGCGAGACGTGACGCCGCCGTCGGTCAAGGGTGAAAAGTGAGCGGTGGACAGGACTCCGGGGACAGTCCCCCTCCCTCAAGTGGACAGTCCCCTTGGTTTTGTGAACGCCTGTTTTGATATGGACAAAAATCTTTTAAGTTTCTGTTCCGCAGGTCGATATGAGTGATAGACCCTTTTACGAGTGAGGTTTCCACTATGGGTACTGACCTGCAGGCTGTCGTCAATGCCATTGGAGATTTGCCGCCAATGCCGGTGGTTGCGGTCAAGGTTCTTGACTTGCTGCAGAAACCGACCACCACGGCCGACAAACTGGCCGAAACCATATCCAGCGACCAGGCGGTTTCCGCCCGGGTACTGAAAATAGCCAATTCCTCTTTCTACAGTTTGCGTCGCCAGGTGACGACTCTGGAACACGCGATTGTCATCATGGGGGAAAAAACCCTCAAGAGCCTGGTGCTGGCATCGAGCCTGAAGGGGATCAACAAGTCCTTCGGGCTGATGGAGAAGATGCTCTGGGAGGATTCCCTCGGCTGCGCCATCGGCTCGCGCATGACCGCTCTCTGGTTCAAGTCGGCCGATCCCGAGGAGGCTTTCCTCGCCGGTCTTTTTCGGCACATCGGCAAGATGATGCTGAACAACGTCGATGCCGAAAGTTTCCGTCGCGTTCTTGAGGGGGTCTACAACGGCGAGGGCAGTGAAGACGAGCTCGAAGCCCAGTATTTCCCCTTCGGCCATGCGGTGGTCGGCGAGGCGGTGCTGGACAAGTGGAATTTTTCCGCCGATATGACGGAAGTGACCCGGTATCATGACAACATCGACCAGATTGACGCCGTCGAAGAACCGGAGCGTTATCGTCTGGCGGCGACCGTCAACCTGGCCGACGCCATGTGCCGGAAGCTCGGCATCGGTCGCCGGGAACCGGAACCGGACCTGGAACTGTCCCTGACGCCGGGGGGCAGGGCCCTGAAGGTCGAGCCGGACCAGGCCGAGCAACTGCTGGAAGAATTCCGTGCCTTCTTCGAAAAGGAACGCGACACTTTTCTTGCCTGATCCCGGGATTCCCGGTCGGACAGTCCCTTCTTCGGCACGGTGTGGTAAAGTGAAACCGTTACCCCCGCCCGAGGAGAACCCGCATGTCCGTTCGTTACCTGCTTGCCGTACTGCTGTTGAGCGTCCTGCTCTGTCCAGCCCCGGCGGTTGCCCTCGATCCCGCTCCGGGTCGGCTGCTGGTGGCCCGCCAGGGGCTGAAAGATCCGCGTTTCCAGAAAACCGTTATCCTGCTTCTCAGGCATGACGACCAGGGCAGCGTCGGCCTGATCCTCAATCGCCCGACCCGCTTCAGCCTGGCCCGGTCCTTCCCCCAGTTCGACAAGGTTTTCTCCGGTCTGCGCGGGGCCCTCTGGCTGGGGGGGCCGGTGTCGCCGCGCTCCGCCCTGGTGCTGCTGGAAAGTGACAGTCCCCCGCCGGGGTCGCGGCCGGTTTTCGGCCGGGTCCACGTCACCGGCGTGCGGCAGCTGGTTCTCTGGCTGCAGGCGGACCACCATCAGGAACGGTTTCGGGTCTATGCCGGTTCGGCCGGATGGGCGCCGGGGCAGTTGGAGGCTGAACTGCGACGGGGAGACTGGGATGTGGCGCCAGCCACCGAGGAGACGATCTTCGGCCGTAATCCGCACCGCCAGTGGCAGCAGGAGCAGGATCTGCGGCCGCTGCTGATCCGGCTGTGGAGCCCGGTCCCGCGGCAACTGTTTTCAGGGTAAGGACAACGCCGCAGATGGACGTTTTTCATCAGCCTGTTAAATTGGGATGCGGCGTTTCTTGCAGTAGGCGCGGATAACCATGGCGGCCTGGTTGAGGCGGGAGAGTTTCATGTTCTTCGCCTTGATCGCCGGGACATCCTCCAGGGGAATCTGCTCCGCCCGCAGGTCGCGGGTGACGATGGCGAGATGGGTGAGGATGGTTTTAAGGTCGGCCGGGGTGTACTGTTTGAGACCGCTCTGGCTCAGGCTGGTGAACCCGCCGGCGATGTCCTGGGCGAGTTTTTTCGGTGAACCGGAAATGGCCATGTTTCCCCCCTTGAAAAGAAGCGATTGACAGGTGCCGTCAGGCGCCAGGAAAACCTTTTTTAACGGAGAGCCACTGAGAAGGAGAGAACGCAGAGAAAGTCAAAGCCGGCTTGAGATTTTTAAACCCCAACAGGTTTCTCTCCATCTCTGTCCCTCTCCGCCTCTGCGTTAAATGAATCCATTGAATGAGAAATGAAAATGCAACCGATCAACTACAAGGTTATCGAGCTTACCACGGTCACCGACGAAAGTCTTGAAGAGGTTCTCAACCAGTGGAGCGGCGAGGGCTGGCAGCTGGAGTCGATCCAGTTCGCCATGCGCGAGTCGAGCCGGCGCCCGGCGATGGCCTTCGTCATCTTTATCCGGAACGAGGGCTGAAGGGGAGAGGGAACAGGGAACAGTTATCAGTTTCCAGCTTCCAGGGGACGGAAGGGGGACAGGCACCTGCGGAGCCAGTCCCCCCTTGAACCTTGAACCTAGCGCCTAGCGCCTAGCGCCTTAAGCCTGTATCAATACACCAACCCGGTTTTTTTCCGCACCTTGCGCAGGGTCTTCCAGGCGAAGGCGCGGGCGCGTTCGGCGCCGGCGGCGAGGATTCTGCGGATCTCGTCCGGGTCGGCGAGCAGCTCTTTGCGCCGTTCGGTGTAGGGAGCGAAGGTGTCGCGGATCTTCTCGAACAGTTCCTGCTTGACCTCGCCGAAGCCGAGCCCGCCGGCCGCGTAGCGGGCCCGCAGGGCCTCATCCTCCTCTTTGTTCAGGAACAGCCGGTAGATCTTGTAGACATTGCAGGCATCCGGATCTTTCGGCTCCTCCACCGCGATCGGCGCGGTGACGATGCGCATCACCTGCTTGCGCAGCGGCTTGTCGTCGAGGAACAGGTCGATGGTGTTGCCGTAGCTCTTGCTCATCTTGCGCCCGTCGAGGCCGGGAATGGTGGCGACATTGTCGTCGATGTCCGGCTCCGGTATGGTGAAGATATCGCCGTACTCGTTATTGAACTTGATGGCGATGTCGCGGGCGACCTCGAGGTGCTGCTTCTGGTCCTTGCCGACCGGCACCGTCTCGCTCTGGTAGAGCAGGATATCGGCGGTCATCAGCACCGGGTAGGCGAACAGGCCGTGATTCGGCTTGATCCCTTGGGCGACCTTGTCCTTGTAGCTGTGGCAGCGCTCCAGCAGCCCCATCGGGGTGAAGTTGGAGAGCAGCCAGGTCAGCTCCTGCACTTCGGGGACATCCGACTGCACCCAGAAGACCGACTTTTCCGGATCGAGGCCGAGGGCGAGGAAATTGGCCGCCGCCTCCAGGGTGCCGCGGGCCAGAACCTTGCCGTCGCTGAGCGAGGTCTGGGCATGGTAGTTGGCGATGAAGCAGAAAAGTTCTTCCTGCCGCTGGTAGGCGATCATTTTCTGCATCATGCCGAAATAGTTGCCGAGGTGCAGTGATCCTGACGGCTGGATGCCGCTTAAGACTCTCATCGCTGTCTCCTCACTCCGGTCCGTTGCCCGGCGCGGTGGCGCCGAGCATGTTGGCCAGTTGCAGCAGTTGTCCGAGATCGATGCCGCTTTCGCGAATCAGGCCGAGGATCACCGGCAGCAGCCGGGGCAGAAAGCCGGGATCCTTGATCGCCTCGGTGCCGAGTTCCGGCAGGGCCCTGAGGATGAATTCCTTCTTCTCGTCCGCCGACAACGCGCTGACGGCGGACATCAATTCTTCGATCGCTTCACTCACTAAAAAACTCCTTGGCAACTCGCGGCGGATATTGCGGGTATGGGTTGACCTGAATCCGTGAGCCCCTTGTCGGCGGAGAGCACAAGTCATTGATCTGCCTGAGCTCCCCCAAAATCACCAGCGAACCTATGGGTGCGCTTCAGATTTTTGGAAATCTCATTCAGACCAAGCACTTGCACTCTCCATCCAACAGGAACTCACGGATTCAGGGTTGAAAAACGGAATCCTAAACCGCGACCGGGTTTTCAGGCAACTTTTTTCGGCGGACAAAGGATTGGCCACCAAGACACCAAGAGCACCAAGAAAACCTTTTCCCTTGGCGTGAAGAGGGAATGAGGACGAAGAATGGCATAAGATTCTTTTGAGGAGTTCAAACTCCAAAGATTTTTTCTCGCTCTGCCTCTTTGTGGCTCTGCATTAAATTTTTTCTGTGGTCTTCTTGGGGGCCTTGGTGTCTTGGTGGCATCCTTTTTTTTCAGGTCTTGTTTCTCCCCCTGCCGAAGGCGATCCGGAACACCTCCGGGTACTCACTGACGAAGTGAGCGGTGAGTCCTTCCTTCAGGTAGTCGGGCAGATCTTCGTAATCGTTGCGGTTGGCGGCGGGGAAAATCAGGGTTTTCAGGCCGACACGGCGGGCGGCGATGGTCTTCTCCTTGACCCCGCCGATCGGCAGCACCTGTCCGGTCAGGGTCAGTTCGCCGGTCATGGCGAGATCGGGGATGACCGGTTTGCCCAGGATCATCGACAGCAGGGCGGTGGTCATGGTGATGCCGGCCGAGGGCCCGTCCTTGGGCGTGGCGCCGGCCGGGACGTGGAGGTGGACGAAGTGCTTGTCGAACCAGCCTTCCTCGGCGCCGAAGCGTTCCAGCTGGCCCATGGTGTAGGAATAGGCGATCTCGGAACTTTCGACCATCACCTTGCCGAGCTGGCCGGTCTGCTTGAACCCCTTGGTCTGGCTCTTCACCGCGGTTGCCTCGATCTGCAGGGTGGCTCCGCCCATGCTGGTCCAGGCCAGGCCGGTGACCACGCCGGGAACTCCCTTGAAAACCTCGTCCGGGGAGAAGAGCGGCTTGCCGAGGTAGTCGTCGAGGTCACGGACTCCGACGCTGAGCGGTCCCTCTTCGCCGCCGGCAAACGCCATCGCCGCCTTGCGCATGATCTTGCGAATGCGGTTTTCGAGGTTGCGCACCCCGGCCTCACGGGCGTAGCCGTCGATGATGGCGCGCAGGGTGCGGTTCGGGATTTTGACCTGCCCACGCTTCAGCCCGGTCGCTTCCAGGGCCTTGGGGATCAGGTAACGGCGGGCGATCTCGACCTTTTCTTCGAGGATGTAGCCCGACAGGCGGATCAGTTCCATGCGGTCGAGCAGCGGCGCCGGGATGGTGTCGAGCTGGTTGGCGGTGGCGATGAACAGTACGTTCGACAGGTCGAAGGGGACATCGAGGTAATGATCGCGGAAGCTGCTGTTCTGCTCCGGATCGAGGACTTCCAGCAGCGCCGAGGCGGGGTCACCCTGGAAACTGGCGCCGACCTTGTCGATCTCGTCGAGCATCAGTACCGGGTTGGCGGTGCCGGCGCTCTTCATCGCCTGGATGAACTTGCCCGGCATGGCGCCGATATAGGTGCGGCGGTGTCCCTTGATCTCCGCCTCGTCACGCATGCCGCCGAGGGAGAAACGGAAAAATTCGCGCCCTAAGGCGGCGGCAATCGATTTGCCGATCGAGGTCTTGCCGACTCCGGGCGGGCCGACCAGGCAGAGGATCGAGCCGGAGATGTCGCCCTTCATTTTGCCGACGGCGATGAATTCGAGAATCCGCTGTTTGACGTCATCCAGCCCGTAGTGGTCTTTGTCGAGCTGTTTTTGGGCCCGCTTCAGGCTGTAGCGGTCCTTGCTGAAACGGCCCCAGGGGAGGATTGTCAGCCAGTCGAGGTAGGTGCGGCTGACGTTGTATTCCGGTGACGAGGGTTCGAGCAGAGAGAATTTTTCCAGCTCATCCTGAACCGCCCGCTCGGCCTCCTCGTTGAGGGTCAGTTTCTGCAGCCGCTGCTGGAATTTCTCGATTTCGCTGGTTTTGCCTTCTTTTTCCAGGCCCAGTTCCTGCTTGATCGCCTTGAGCTGTTCCTTGAGGAAGAACTCCCGCTGCTGGGCCGAGATCTTTTCCTCGATCTGCTTGCTGATGCGGGTCTGCAGGCGCGAGACTTCCAGCTCCTTTTTCAGCAGCACCAGCACCAGGTCAATGCGGCGCCGGACGTCGAAGGCGGCGAGGATCTCCTGCAGTTCCTGGCCGTCGCCGCTGGTCAGATTGGCGGAAAAATCGGCCAGCCGTCCCGGGTCGTCCATGCTGGAGCGGCCGAGAAAGAGCTTGATCTCCTCCGAATAGAGGGGGTTGATCTGCACCAGCTCCTTGAGGGTGGTGATGATCGCCATCGAGTAGGCCTTCAGCTCCTGGTTGACCGAAAGCTCGGGGGTCGGGTGATAGCTGACCCGGGCGAACAGGCCGTCGGGGGTGGTGGCCGCCTCTTCGATGGTGAACCGTTCCATGCAGTTGATCAGGAACTGGATGCTGTCATTGTCGCGATTGATGACCTTGACGATCTTGCCGGCGACCCCGACCTGGTGCAGGTTGGCCGGCACATCTTCGTCCTCCAGGTCCTGCACCAGCACCAGCCCGAGGGCCTGCGAGGGAGTCTTGAGAGCCCTGTCGACGGTTTTGATCGCCTCTTCCCCGGAGATGGAGAGGGGGATCAGCAGTCCCGGGAAGGCCGGTCGCGGCCGCAACGCGATCAGCGGCAGGCCGTTGGGCAGCACCTCGCTGGCGAGAATCAGTCCGCTGCCGGCCTCCTCGAGCAGTTTTTCCAGCTTCGCCTGATCGTTGTCGACCTCGGGCTGGTCGTCGTTCAATGCGTCTTGCGGATCGACGGGGGGATCCTGGTCAAAAGAATCGGACATGGGAGACGCCTCCAGATGAGAACTTGTTCCGGGCGAAAGTAATCAGTCGCAAGGGGCTTGTCAAGGTTGATGCTTTTGCAAAAAACAACGGAATGAACGGCTGAGCAAAAAGCGCCAGATGCAAGGCGCGCAATTACCAGGCAATGAGGCGTACCTACGTACGTCAAAGCCGCGAGGCAATTGCAGCAACGTCGCAGTTGATGAGTTTTTGCGACGCCATCAAGGTTCAGAACTGATGTCGCAGAGCCAGGTGGAACACGACATCGGGAGCGGTGTCGACCACCACGTCCTCGACCACGGCGGCTTCGAGAACGGTGGCGGGGCCGAGGCCGACACTGCCGCCGATCGCCAGCTGTCCAGCGAACTGGTCCAGTTCCTTGAAGTCGCTCTGCTCGTAGAGGGGGGTATGGCCGTCGAACTGCAGCTGCAGGCCGAAGCGTGACCAGGGCTGCAGCCCCAGGCCGAGGGAAACGGTTCCCGCCAGGTTGCGGCGCTGATCGGGCAGCAGGTCGCCGTCGGTGCCGTACAGGACGCCGCTGCCGCCGTAGAGCAGCAGTTCGCCGCCGGCGGTTGTCCAGCGCTGTTCGCCGCTCAGCCAGAGGGCGAGATCCCAGCTGCCGCTGCCGAGCAGTTGGTCGCTGTCGCCGGTCGGGATTTTCAGGCTGGCGCGCAACGCCAGGCGGCGGTCGGCCCGAGAGTCCTGCCAGCACTGCCAGGCCGCCTGCAGCGAGAGGTCGCCGATGCCGCTGCTGCTGGTGTCACGGTGGAAACCGGAGCCGTCGAGACGGCTGTAGCTGTAGTCCAGGCGGTTGCGAGGCGCCCGGTCGCGGCCCCCCTGGGGCAGTCCGAAGAAGTCGTGCCAACTCTCGATGAAGCTGTCGAGCGATCCGCCCCGGTGGCTGAGCATGGGCAGGGCGACGCCGATTTCGAAGTCATCGCCGATGCCGTAGACACCGGTCAGTTCCAGGCGGTAGGTTTCGCCGTCGAAGCGCAATGCTTCGTTGCTGCGGACACCTTCGGTGAAGTTACTGACGATGTCAACCGTCGCCTGCAGCCGCAGGCTGCCGGAATCGAGAACCCGGGCCGGGGCCAGGGCGGGGAGGCCGAATCCGAGAACCGCCGGTGACAGGTTGCGGGTCTGCAGCGGCTGCAGGGCGAAACCCCAGGTGAGCGTCGGCAGCAGCCACAGCAGAGTGGTGATAAGAAAGGCTAACCGCATGTCTACCTCGTTCTGAGTGCGTTCAGCGGGCCGCTGAGGCGCAGTCGGTAGCGCCCGTCGCGCCCCGGTTTGCCGAGCAGGTTGAGCAGGTCGCGCAGGGCCGGATCAAGGCCCGCGGAGGGTTTCAACTGCAGGGTCAGGTTCAGGCGACTTGAAGCCGGAGTGCGGCCGAGGGTCAGGCTGCCGCTGCCGGCCGCTTCGATATCGCCGCCGGAGGCCTCCAGGGTGGTGATTTTCAGGGTGGCGCCGCGGCCGGCGGCTTTCAGCCTGATGCGGCCGAGATTGAGCCGGTCCCCGGCGGCGCCGAAGGTCTTCAATCCGACCAGGGCGGCGCTGTTCAGGGTCAGTTCAAGCTCGGAACTGTTTCGACCCGCCAGCGGCAGCCGGCCGTTGAACTGCCCGCTTTCGATGACCGCGACCACCTGCAGCGGCAGCCGCGGGCCGAGTGATTCGCTCAATTGCAGGCCTTTGAGCCGCAGGGTGATATCCCCCTTGCGGTGGACGGTCGCCCACAGCTTGCCGGACATAACGCCGGTTTCCAGGTCGAGACCCGGGTTGCTGCCGAAGAGGCTGGTCCAGGCCGGGGTCAGGGTCAGTCCGCGCAGCGGAATCGGCGGATGGGGCAGGTTGGGGATCCTGACCTCCACCCCGGCGGCGTGCAGGCCGAAGGGGAAGGCCAGCGCCGGCCGGTCGATGACCAGGTGCAGCCCCTGTTTCGCGGCGGACTGGACCAGCCGATCGGCCAGGGGGCTGACCGGCAGGTTGATCCAGAAGGCGACCAATGCCGCCAGCAGACCGCAGAGCAGACAGAGCAGAACCTGGCGTTTGTCGCCGGTGCCGATGCGGGGCAGGGTGAATCGGGCCATCAGCTGCTCCTGCCGTAACTGTTCAGGGTGAGAACCACGTCGAGCCGGCTGGGATCATCGAAGCGGGTCTTGATCCGCAACTGGGCGGTCTGCAGCGTACCCTTGGAATTCTCCACGGCATACAGCAGCCGGACCAGCTGGTCGAGGGCGAGCCGTTCCAGTTTGACTTCCACCGATTCGCGCAACAAGGGGTTGTCGCCGGTCAGCGGTTGCGGTCGCAGATAAACGAGCCGGTCGCGGGCGCCGATACCGGCGGCGGTGGTTTCGACAAAGGAAATCAGGGAGAAATCACCAGCCTTTCCGGCCTGTCGCTCGATGCGGTCGGCGGCCGATTTGAGCTGACGATATTGCTGCAGCAACGATTCGATTTCATTCATCTGCCGCTGGCTGGAGGCGATGCGCGTATCGAGCCGCTGCAAGGCGTGGTGGTAGGGGACGACGATGCCGAAGGTGATCAGGGTCAGCAGCACGACCACGCCGCCTATCGCCAGGACCCAGCGTTCCCTGGGGGTCAGCTCACGGCTCATGAGGCACCTCCGGGGGCGGCGAAGCTGAGTTGCAGGCGGAACTCGACCCGTTCATCACTCGACTTCTGCTTGGTGTCGCTGATCTTGACGTCGCTGAACAGGGGAGACGTCTTGAGGCTGCGGGCGATCTGGGTGACGGCGTCAAAGCTGTCGGTCGATCCGCCGAGCCGCAACCCGGTGGGGCTGTAGCTGTATTCGCGGATGTCGATTCTGAATTTTGTCGGACAGCGGGCTGAAACTTCTTTCAGTACCTGCAGGGCGCTGCTGTTGCCCGTCCCCAGCCGGGACTGTTTCTTCTGCAGTTCGCGGATCTTGGCCTGCACCTGCAGCGGCACATCGACGATCGCCTTTTCCCCGGGGAAGGTCTGCAGATATTGTTGACGCATCGCCTGTTTGAGTTGAGCGAGGCGATTGCTGCGCTGCTGATACTGAACCCCGGCGCCGGCGCCGAGCAGCAGCAGGGTGGCTGTCAGCAGCGCGGCAGCGCCCAGCAGCCGCCGCTTGAGTGCCTGCCACTCGTTTTTCAGGGCGAAGGAACCGCTGCGGAAATTGAGGCCGGCGTTTTTCTGACCGGCGATTCCCAGGGCCAGGGCGGCGGCGGGCAACTGCGCGGTCGGGACCCGGCTGCCGGCACAATCGAGCTGCGGGATCGCGACCTCCATGCCGGCGCCCCGCAGCGCCGCGGCCAGTTCGCCGTCGCCATCTTCGCCGAGCAGCATGACGTTGCGCTGTCCGGGACAGTTGCCGAGCAGGATGCGCCCCTGGCGGAGGATGAACTCCACCTGGTCGATGCTGCGCTGATCGCCGAGGCGCGGTCTGACGCGCAGATCCTGCAGGACTCCATCCCTGCTCAATGCCAGGCTGATTTCCGACCCGCTGACGCAGACCAGCAGTCCGTCATTCAGCTGATCGGCCAGCCCGTCGTGCCAGGCGAAAGGCGCCAGTCCGATAAAACCGAGCGGCTCGCGATCGTCATCGAACTGGTCCAGCAGCTGTTCGATGGCGGTGGTCGGCACCGCGGCGGCGAGAATGGTGTTCTTCGCGGCCGGGGCGGCATTGAGACGAACCTGGCGAACCTGGTAGTCATCGAGTTCACAGGGCAGCTGACGGGACAGTTCCGCGGGGGTGGCGGCGGCGATTTTGCGGGCATCGTGAAAGGGGAAATCGATCCAGCGGATCAGGGCGCTGCTCGCCGGCAGGCAGACCGCCAGCCGGTCACCGGCATCAAGGGGACAGCCCAGGGCTTCCCGCAACTGTTCATCGAGCGGTCGCTGCGGGTCACGGTCAAGCTCGGCGAGCTGGTCAAGCCGCGCGCCACCCCGGGTGCTGCCGGCGACGGCCAGCTGCCAGGGGGTGACGCTGGTGTCCAGGGCGATGATTTTGCGTCGCATGGTCAATCCACTTTCTGCCAGAGCAACTGGTTGCCCTGCTTGTTGACAATCGCCTCCAGGCGACGAATCCCGGAATCGACTTCACCTCGGCTGGCGATGTGGTAGATCCTGCTGGTGACTGTCAGATCGAGGTTGCGGTTAAGGATGCTGAAGGCTTCGACCCCCATGATGTCACGTAACTGGTCCGTGCTTTTGTAGGGAGCGTCGCTGCGGCCGGCCAGCACCGTTTCGGCCAGTTCCTCGGTCATCTCTTCATCCCATGCCAGCAGCACCTCGCGCGGAGCCGAGTTGATATTCAGCTTGTCGCCGCCCCAGACGGTAACAAAGGGTTTCAGGGCGTTGACCGCCTCGGCGTCGAAGCCGCGTACCCGAACCAGCTCGTCGACCGCGGTCAGGGCGCCGTTGGCCGCCGGGTAGGGGGGCTGCAGCTGCCGGTAGTAGTCACTTTCGGCGCCCAGTTCCCCGGGGTCGTCATCGGCGTCGAGCCAGTCGATCAGCGCCGCCGACAGCGCCGCCGGGTCTTCGAGGCCGAGCAGGTCGCAGAGCCGTTCGAAGCGGCCGCGCATCACCACGTTGGGGTTGCCCTGCGCGTCGATCAGGAGGTTCAGGTCGAGCCGGCCGTCGAGATCGTGGATGCTGATGCTGACTGCGCCGTCGGCCACCGGGAAGTTGGTCACCTCCTGGGACCAGAGTTCCTCGGGGGCGCCGGGGGCATCGTAGCTGTTGCGGTCCTGCTGCAGCAGCATGCGGCCGACGGTCAGTCCGCCGCGGGCCAGGTAGTCGGCCCGGACGTTGTCGCGAAAGGTTTCCGTGAGCCGCAGATCGACCAGGGTCGAAAAGGCGAACTCGCTCAGCAGGGCGCTCAGCAGCGCCACCACCACCAGCACCAGCAGCAGCACCATGCCGCGTTCGTTACCGACGGCCTTCACGGTGTTCCACCCCGTGGCGGCTGGAAGATGGTATGCAGCGGCAGGCTGCCGTCCCCCAGCTTTAATCGCAGGCTGACCTCGACCAGTTTCGGAATGCCGTCCCGGTTCGAGTCCCAGCTCTGCCGCCAGCCGCCGCCGTCGTTGAAACGCAGACTGAACGCCTCGACCATGCCGCTGAGGCGGCTGGAAATCATCTCGTCGGCGGGCTGGTAGGCCGCTCCGCTGTCCCGAAAGAAGCCCGCGTCCGGATCTGTATCGTCGCCGGCAACCAGCCGGTAGCGAATCCGTGCCAGTCCCTCCTGCGGTCCCTCTCCGGCATTGCTGAGCATGGCCAGGTAGGGTTCGCCGCGGTCATTCGTACCCCCTTCCAGAACCGTTTGTCGTGGATCGGTCGACAGCGACAGTCCCAGCAGTTCGCGGTCGATGCGGGAAAAGAGCACCCGACCGAGGTGGACCGCCGCGGCTTTCTCCTCGACTTTCCGCTTGGCTTCACTGATCGTGCTGAAGACCCCGTAGATGGTGCTCAACAGCAGACTGATGACGGTTACCGCGACCAGGATTTCAATCAGGGTGAAGCCGCGCTGGTGCTTCATCCGGCGCCTCCCCGCTGCAGGAAGGAAATCAGGTGCACCGACTCGTTTTTTTCTTCCCGCCCCCAAAAGACCGTCACCTCCACCTGGCGTACGCCTTCGACCGGGGTTTCGCTGCTGCGTACGGTCCAGCTGAAGGCATCGTCAGGTTCGGTGAAGGTTCCTTCGCCATCACTGCCGTCGTTGCCGATGCCGGTTTCAACCTCCGCCATCTTCGACTGCGCCAGCAGCGTGGCGCGGGTGATCTGCTGCAGCCGCTGGTTGGTGCTGATGCTGCGCTGCGCCAGCCCGAGCAGGGCCACCAGGGCGACGCCGATGATGGCGAGGGCGATCATCACCTCCAGCAACGTAAACCCGGCTGCGTGGGAGCGGTTCTTTTCGCCCAGCTCGGCGTCAGCCTGCGGGCGCGACTTGTGCGACGTAGCTGTCGCTACGCCTCCGCGCGCGTCCTCGGCTTTCTTGATCTGAACGAAAACTCCTCGCTCCTTCAACGGTAGTGCGTGGGAGCGGTTCTTTTCGCCCATCTCGGCGTCAGGCCTCGTTCGCCGCTTGTGCGACGTAGCTGCCGCTACGCCTCTGCGCGCGTCCTGAACGAAAATCCCTCGCTCCTTCAACGGTGGTGCCATATTGCCGAAGACTACCTCTCCGTTGGTTGCGGGGACTGGCTCCGCAGGTGCCTGTCCCCATTGCCCCGCCTGTCTAGCGCCTTGCACCTTGCACCTTGCACCTTGCACCTTGAGCCTTGCGCCTTGAGCCTTGAACCTCGAACCTCGAACCTAGCCCCTAGCGCCCTGCGCCCAACTCCCGATACCCGTCGAAAAATTCCGTCGTTCCGGTCAGCGGCACCAGCCGCAGGGTGAGGTTTTCTCCATCAGGCAGGGCGAGATGGATGACGGTTTCTTCCAGCCAGCCGCCGGGGAGCAGGGCGGTGGTGACCTCGCCGCTGTTGCGGGTACCGCGGCGCGGCTGGTAGATGTCGCGGAAACGGGCGTTGCCGGCCAGACTGTGACGGCCGCCGATGCCGGTCAATTCCTTGATCTCGCCCTTGCGGTCGATCACCTGACCATAATAGCTGCCTTCAGCGAGGTTGAAAACCAGCCGATGTTCGAGGCCGGTCAGGGCGGCCTCGTTGTAGAGATACTTGACCGTCCCCGAAAGTCGTCGGGCTGAGGCGCGCAGGTCATCCTGGCCAAAGTTGAGCAGCATCGGCATGCTCAGACCGGCGAAGAGGCCGAGCAGGAGGACGACGATGGCCAGCTCAATCAGCGTAAACCCCTGCTGGGAGCGGTTCTTTTCGCCCCGCTCGGCGTCAGGTCTCGTTCGCCGCTTGTGCGACGTAGCTTCCGCTACGCCTCCGCGCGCTCGCTCGTCTTCCTTGATCTGGACGAAAATTCCTCGCTCCTTCAACGGTAGTGCGTGGGAGCGGTTCTTTTCGCTCAGCTCAGCGTCAGGCCTCGTTCGCCGCTTGTGCGACGTAGCTGTCGCTACGCCTCCGTGCGCTCGCTCGTCTTCCTTGATCTGAACGAAAATCCCTCGCTCCTTCAACGGTGGTGCAGGGACGGGATGCCAGTGCATTTGCGTCTCACATCTCACATCTCGCCGTTTTTATTCAATCTCCCAGCTGTTGATGTCGGCGTTGTCCCCTTCTCCGCCCGGTTCACCGTCGGGACCATAGGAGATGATGTCGAAGTCGCCGTGGATGCCGGGGGAGAGGTAGACGTAGGGATTGCTCCAGGGATCGACCGGCAGCTTCTTGATGTAGCCGCCCTCGCGCCAGCGGGCCGGGATGCGCCCGGTCTGCGGTTTTTCCACCAGCGCCTGCAACCCCTGTTCGGTACTCGGGTAGAAGCCGTTGTCGAGCTTGAACATCGATACCGACTCCTCCAGGCTCTTGATCTGCACCGCGGCCTTGGTGCGGCGGGCCTTCTCCGGTTCGTCGAGCAGCCGCGGCACGACAATCCCGGCAAGAATGCCGAGAATCACCACCACGACAAGGATTTCAATCAGCGTGAAGCCGCGCTGACCCCTGACCAGCAATTGCGTTATCCGTTTCATAAAATCTCTCTTTGCTTTGAGGTTCGAGGGTTACAACATCATCTCACATCTCACATCTCACATCTCACATCTCACATCTCACATCTCACATCTC